>JBIKOQ010000062.1:0-7053 GCA_044357955.1 Burkholderiaceae bacterium
CAGCCTGCAACGATCACACCATAAACACCAATCGAGGTGATCGCCATGACATACATCAGGCCCGCATTGACATCCGCCAAGACGAGCTCGGGTCCGAAAGGAATCACCGCCCACGCTGCCAAGGCAGGCATGAGTGTCACGACAGGCGCCAAGATAAACAAGATCTTGTTTGCCTGACTCGGCACGACCACTTCTTTGGTCAGTAATTTGAAGACGTCGGCGAAAGGCTGTAGCAAGCCACGGAATCCGACACGGTTAGGTCCAAGACGAATGTGCATAAAGCCAATCATCTTGCGTTCCCAATACGTCAGGTAAGCCACACACAAAATAATCGGCACTGCGATCACCAGGATCTTGACAATCGTCCAGACCACGTACCAAGGTGTTGGGCCAATCAAGTTTGTACCGAACGTTTCAAGGACGTTAAGCCACTCCATCAGGCACGCTCCACTTGAAGTTGACCGAAAGCACTACCCAAAGCGGCCGTTTGTTCAAACGCGGCAGAGATACGCACCGCACCAGGAACCAGCGTGTTATCCATTTCAGCCGACAAACTCACCTGCCCTGTCGATGATTTGACACGAACCTGGTCGCCAGTCTTGACGCCCAAACTCTCGAGCGTTTGCTGATGCATTCTTGCAACGGGCGCACGCGAGGCTGCGGTAGCTTGCAGTGCAGGTGCACGACGCACCATCGCATCGCTGCGATAGATCGGCACATCCGTGACGCGCTGCAAACCTTGCGTCGCCATAGGACTCAGACCAGGCTCAGCCTGAAGCTGATTAGACAAGCGTCCTTCCGTGCCGTTAGCCATGACGGCATCACGAACCGTTTCCGATGACTCTTCGTCAAAACCAGCCAAATGCAGGACATTACCCAACACGCGCAACACTTTCCAAGCGGGACGGCTTTGTCCACGCGGCGTTGCTGTACCTTTAAAGCTTTGTGCCGTTCCTTGGGCATTCACAAAGGTACCCGAGGTCTCTGTAAACGGCGCAATCGGCAACATCACGTTCGCCCATTCGCGCGCACCAGAAGCATATGGCGTTAATGCAACGACGAATTCAGCGGCTTTGAGTGAGGCGAGAGCCTGGGCACCATTATCGGCATCCATCGAGGGCTCGGCATGCAAAACAATGTAAGCCTTGAGTGGTTGGGACAACATCGCTGCTGCACCTTTGCCACCCTTGACAGGCACTGCGCCTGCAAGATAGCCGCCCACCGTATTGGCGCCAGAAGTCAGAAAACCTAACTTGGCGCCAGATAACTGGGCGATGAGTTGAGCATTAGCAGCAATCATCGTTGCTGTCGGTGCGTTCACAGCCGAATGACCTAACAAGATCGCGACCCGCTCACCGCTCGCCAGACTTTGAGCAATTGTTTGGGCGACGGCATCAGGTTCAACCGCGGACAAAGATGCGGGAACGGCTTGTGCTTTGAGCTTGGCGAGCGCAACCGCAACTTGAGCGACCGTGTGGGCTAAAGCATCGGGCAATACCGTTGCCCGCGCAGTCAGCTTGAGTAAAGGATCATCGCCCGCGATATCAATCGCAGAGATCTGCGTGCCGCGCTTCGCAGACTGACGCAAACGCTGCGTCATCAAAGGATGATCTTTGCGCAAGAACGATCCAATCACAAGCACCCGATCCAAGGTATCGAGTTCGGCCACAGGGAAACCTAACCAAGGGGCGCCTGTCAGCGCCGCATCCAGTGAGGCATCGGTTTGACGCAAACGGAAATCAATATTCTCAGAGCCCAGGCCGCGCGTCACGCGACCTAGCAAAGCAAGCTCTTCGAGGGTTGAGTACTCACTGGCCAACGCACCGATCTGCGCGCTACCCGAGGCATCACGCACGTCCATTAAACCGTGAGCGACGACCTGAAGAGCATCAGACCAGGTCGCTTCTTTCCATAAGCCATCCTCGCCCTTGATCATCGGAACAGTCAAGCGGTCCTCGTTGAGACCTTCGTAGGAGAAACGATCACGGTCACTAATCCAGCATTCATTTAAGGCGTCATTTTCAAACGGCACGACACGAATCACCTCATCGCCCTTGACCTGCACGACAAGATTGGTGCCCATGCTGTCATGAGGCGAAACTGAACGACGACGCGCGAGTTCCCAAGTACGGGCCTGATAACGGAAAGGCTTGGAGGTCAACGCACCGACCGGGCACAAATCAATCATATTGCCCGATAACTCGGAGTCAACAGAGCGACCTACAAACGTGGTGATTTCGGAGTGCTCGCCACGCCCGACCATACCGAGCTCCATGATGCCCGCGACTTCCTGACCAAAGCGAACGCAACGCGTGCAATGAATACAGCGTGACATTTCCTCGGCCGAAACAAGTGGACCGAGCTCTTTGTGAAAAACCACACGCTTTTCTTCGTTGTAGCGGGAGCTCGAGCCCCCGTAGCCCACCGCCAAGTCCTGCAACTGGCATTCGCCACCCTGATCACAGATCGGGCAGTCCAAGGGGTGATTAATAAGCAAAAATTCCATCACGCTCTTTTGAGCGGCTACGGCGCGCTCTGAGCAGGTGTGGACCACCATGCCATTCGTTGCAGGTGTTGCGCACGCAGGCATAGCCTTCGGTGCTTTCTCAACCTCAACTAAACACATGCGACAGTTCGCTGCGATGGATAATTTCTTGTGATAGCAAAAATGCGGCACATAGACACCGAGCTTATGCGCGGCGTGCATGACCATGCTACCTTCTTGCACTTCGACTTTCTTGCCGTCGATGGTTAACTCAACCATAACTTTGTCCAGACCTTAGAGATAGGGGGCTACGACACATCGCTTGTGCTCGATGTGGTGTGCAAATTCGTCGCGATAATGCTTTAGGAAACCACGTACTGGCATCGCGGCAGCATCACCTAGCGCACAAATCGTACGGCCCATGATGTTGCCCGCGACTGAATCAAGCAGATCGAGGTCTTCGGGACGACCTTGACCATGCTCGATACGATTGACCATACGGTAGAGCCAACCCGTGCCTTCACGGCAAGGTGTGCACTGACCACAGCTTTCTTCGAAATAAAAATAAGACAACCGCAAGAGCGACTTAACCATACAGCGCGTGTCATTCATCACGATGACCGCACCCGAACCCAGCATCGAACCGGCTTTGGCGATGGCATCATAGTCCATCGTCGTATCCATCATGATGTTGCCAGGAATCACGGGGGCACTGGATCCACCAGGGATCACGGCCTTGAGTGTCGAACCACCACGCATGCCGCCCGCCAGTTCGAGCAACTTGGAGAAAGGCGTGCCGAGCGGGATTTCATAATTACCTGGACGCTCGACGTCACCGGTGATCGAGAACAGCTTGGTGCCACCATTGTTTGGTTTGCCGACTTCGAGGTAGGCTTGGCCACCGTTACGGATAATCCATGGCACCGCTGCAAACGTCTCGGTGTTATTAATCGTGGTGGGCTTGCCGTAAAGACCAAAACTTGCAGGAAACGGTGGCTTGAAACGCGGCTGACCTTTTTTACCTTCGAGGGACTCAAGCAACGCGGTTTCTTCGCCACAAATGTAGGCGCCATAACCATGAAAAGCATGGAGCTGGAAATTAAAAGTCGAACCTAGAATCCGGTCACCCAGAAAGCCCGCCTGACGAGCCTCATCCAAGGCATCCTCGAAACGCTTGTAGACCTCAAAAATCTCGCCATGGATGTAGTTGTAACCCACCGAAATTCCCATGGCGTAGGCAGCAATAGCCATACCCTCGATCACGATATGTGGGTTAAGGCGCAGAATGTCGCGGTCTTTGAAGGTACCGGGCTCGCCCTCGTCCGAGTTACAGACGAGATATTTTTGTCCTGGAAAGCTGCGAGGCATAAAGCTCCACTTCAGACCCGTCGGAAAACCCGCACCACCACGACCACGCAAACCCGAAGCCTTGACCTCAGCGATCACATCCTCTTGGCTCATGCCTTGGGTCAAAATTTTACGCAGGGCTTCGTAGCCACCGCGCTTGACGTAATCCGCCAAACCCCAGTTTTTACCGTCGAGATCAGCCATGATCTGAGGGCCAAGATGACGGCCGTGGAGTGCCATCGAGTCGACACCGGGTGAGGCATCAAGGCCCTGCGAGTACTTAGATAATATTGCGGCGCTCATGCTGCGCCTCCCTTGGCGGCTGCAGACAGCTCGCTAATCATTGAATCAATTTTTTCGCGCTCCATGCGCACGCACATGTGGTTGTTATTGACCAACAAGACTGGCGAATCACCACACGCGCCCATGCACTCGCCTTCCATTAAGGTAAAGGCACCATCAGGGGTAGTTTCACGAAAACCAATACCGAGTTTCTTTTTGAGGTAGTCCGCAGTCATTTCGCCATCACGCAGCGCACAAGGCAAATTGGTACAGACTGTGATTTTGAACTGACCGACAGGACGCACATTAAACATGTTGTAGAACGTTGCGTTTTCCTGCACAGCAATCGCTGGCTGACCAAGATAATCTGCGATGTCTTGAATCACCTCAGGCGATACCCAGCCTTTTTCTTCTTGGGCGATACCAAGAGAAGCCATAATGGCAGATTGCTTTTGATCTGGCGGATACTTGGCGATCTCGCGATCAATTCTTTTGTAGGCCTGTTCAGAGAGCAGCATGATCTAAATCCGGTGGTAGCGAAGTCAAAACGCAGTGAAAACAATTAGCGGTCAATCTCGCCAAAAACAATATCTTGAGTACCAATAATCGTGACGGCATCGGCAATCATGTGGCCACGTGACATTTCGTCAAGCGCCTGCAAGTGCACAAAACCAGGAGCACGAATCTTGAGTCGATAGGGCTTATTCGCCCCATCGGACACCATGTAAATACCAAATTCACCTTTGGGATGCTCGACCGCGGCATAAGCCTCGCCAGCAGGCACATGAAAGCCTTCAGTAAAGAGTTTGAAATGGTGAATCAACTCTTCCATGTTGGACTTCATGCCCGTGCGATGGGGTGGCGACACCTTGTGGTTGTCAATCATCACCGGACCGGGATTGTTACGGAGCCATTGCACGCATTGGGCAATGATGCGGTTACTTTCACGCATTTCGGCGATACGGACCAGATAACGATCGTAAGAATCACCATTCACGCCAACTGGGATATCGAACTGAAGCCGATCATAAACCTCATAGGGCTGCATCTTGCGCAGATCCCAGGCAACGCCTGAACCACGCAGCATTGGACCCGTAAAGCCAAGCGCCTTGGCACGCTCAGGGTCCACCACACCAATGCCGACCAAACGCTGTTTCCAGATACGGTTATCGGTCAGCAAGGTCTCGTACTCATCCACACACGCTGGAAAGCGGTTGGTGAAATCCTCAATAAAATCTAACAATGAGCCCGAACGCGCATCATTCATCGCCTTGAGATCTTTGGCGGAACGGTATTGGCTCGATTTACCATACTGAGGCATGGCATCAGGCAAGTCACGATAAACGCCGCCCGGGCGATAGTAAGCCGCATGCAAACGCGCACCTGACACGGCTTCGTAGCAGTCCATCAGGTCTTCACGCTCGCGAAAAGCGTACAGAAATACAGCCATCGCACCCACATCCAGAGCGTGCGAACCCAAGGACATCAGGTGATTGAGCAGTCGCGTAATTTCGTCAAACATCACGCGGATGTATTGAGCGCGCAACGGAACTGTCACGCCCATCATTTTTTCGATCGACATTACATAGGCATGCTCGTTACACATCATCGACACGTAGTCAAGACGATCCATGTAAGGCAAAGCCTGAAGAAAGGTGCGGTGCTCTGCAAGCTTTTCAGTGCCACGATGCAACAAACCGATATGCGGATCAGCACGCTGGATGACTTCGCCATCCAGCTCAAGCACCAAGCGCAACACACCATGTGCTGCAGGGTGCTGGGGGCCAAAGTTCAGCGTGTAGTTTTTAATCTCTGCCATGATTAGCGCCCTACTCCATAACCGTCTTCGCGGATCACACGCGGAATCACCTCACGCGGTTCAATCGTGACAGGCTGATACACCACACGGCCTTGCTCGGGGTCATAGCGCATTTCGACATTGCCATACACTGGGAAGTCTTTACGGAAAGGATGTCCGATAAAACCGTAGTCCGTCAAAATACGACGTAGATCAGGATGGCCTTCGAACACAATACCAAACAAGTCAAACGCCTCTCGCTCAAACCAATTCACCGAAGGCCAAACCTCGACCAGTGAATCCAGCACGGGAAACTCGGCACTCGTCGCAAAAGTCCGCACACGCAAGCGCCAGTTGTGTTTGAGGGAGAGTAAATGCGCGACCACAGCAAAACGTGCCTGCGGGACCACGGAGTCCGATGGTGTTTCACCCACACGACCCGCTCCATAGGTAGAGTAATCCAGGCCGCACAAATCAATACAAGTTTCAAAATTTAAACTCGGCTCATCACGCAAACGCTGACAAGCGGACTGCCATTGCTCGGGTGCAATCTCGAGCGTGATCTCATCGGTTGAGAGTTTGATCTTGGCCTGTTCACCGAACAGGGTGATCAATTGTTGTTGCAGGTTTTCTAGCCTGGACATGTCTTAAGCCTGAGTAAACCGCTGAACCCACGAAAGTCGTAGGCTCAACGACTTGGATTTAACGAGCGATCGTATTGGTCTGACGAATTTTGTTTTGCATCTGCAGGAGGCCATACACCAAGGCCTCTGCGGTAGGTGGGCAACCGGGCACATAAACATCCACCGGCACAATCCGATCACAACCACGCACAACCGAGTAGGAGTAGTGATAATAGCCACCACCATTGGCGCACGAACCCATTGATACTACCCAACGTGGCTCGGGCATCTGATCGTAAACCTTGCGTAGCGCTGGCGCCATTTTGTTGCACAACGTACCGGCAACAATCATCAAATCTGACTGACGCGGACTCGGTCGGAAAATAATACCGAACTGATCCAGGTCGTAACGGGCCGCGCCCGCATGCATCATCTCGACCGCGCAACACGCCAGACCAAAGGTCATCGGCCACATCGAACCTGTTTTAGCCCAGTTGATGAATTTGTCAGCGCTCGTG
>JBIKOQ010000002.1:0-21632 GCA_044357955.1 Burkholderiaceae bacterium
GATCAAATCCTGCACTTCCAAACCGCAACGACGCACGCATTTCACGATGTTCTGAGCCGCGCTCACTGCACCCGTGACAATGTGCACTTTGACTTCCAGGCGCAAGCCACTCATTCCGATGGGCTCACGGATATCCTCTTGTCCATCCACGATGAACTCTTGGGTCAACACATGCAGGACTTGTTGATCCGTCGGGATATTGACTGCCTTGGCCGTTTCGATCACGCGCGCGACATCCGTCGCCGTGACTTCCTTGTCTTTAACGGCTACCATGCCGCTCGAATTGAAGCTACGAATATGACTACCCGCAATGCCGGTATAGACGTCGCGGATTTTGCAATCCGCCATCAGTTCTGCTTCTTCGAGGGCGCGTTGGATGGAGTTGACCGTAGTCTCAATGTTGACGACGACTCCTTTGCGCATGCCTCGGGACTCGTGCTGGCCCAAGCCAAGCACTTCAAAACGCCCCTCGGGCAATACCTCGGCGACAACAGCAACCACTTTGCTGGTGCCGATATCGAGGGCGACGATCAGATCCTTGATGTCACGGGTCATGGCGTTATCGTTTCTTTTTGAGTTGAGGGTTTTCGGGTAGGGCTGCAAGCGTCAGTGCAAAACCATTGGGATAGCGCAGATCGGCATGGGTCACCACACGATCTCCAATTTTTGGGGTGGCCATAGGCAAGGCCTGAACAAACCGTTGAATACGGTCCGCGAAAGGTAAGGCGCCAGGGATACCGCCCTGAGGATCCGGTGCATCGGCGCCAGGATCGCGTCCGAGCGCCAGTGTCATGCCGTTTGAGAGCGTGACTTGCCACGCCAAGCGGTCGCTGAGCGAGAGCTTGCGAACGGTCACATCCAAAGGCGCGAACCAGCGAGCGAGTTCGGCGTAGCGATTGACCACGAGCCCCTCTTTGCCCTCGGGACCGTCGAATTGGGGTAGCACTACATCGTCGTCCAGCTCCCCTTGGTTCGCGGTAAAAACCTGTCCCCAGGTATTGATCATCTGACTGTCGTTCCACAACGCAAGCGGTTGTTGCTCTTCGATTGAGACCCTGATCGCGTTGGGCCAAATACGCCTGACGGAAGCCGAGCGGACCCACGGCGCATCCTCGAACACTTTCTGCGCATCGGCTAAATTGATCGTAAAGAAATTGCCCGTCAGATTTCCCGCAATCGCGTTTTGAATACTGGCCGGCGTCACATAATGCAAAGTCGAATTTGGTGCAGGCTCGATCTCGATCGCTTGCAATTCGAACTGTGGTCGCTGAATCAGCCAATAGATCCCCCCGGCCAACATGGCCAGCACCGCCAGCACCGCGAGGGTGTTGGCAAGTCGGTTGATCGTACGAGCTTCGTTCCACACAAATAACTCCGCTTATCCTTGAACCTGATTGACGCGCCCCACTTTACAGCACGCGTCCTTCAGTATGTGTACACACAACTCGGGATAACTCATCCCGACCGCTTGAGCCGCCATCGGTACAAGCGAATGACCCGTCATGCCGGGCGAGGTATTCATTTCAATGAGCCAAGGACGGTCTTGCGCATCCAGAATCACGTCTGCGCGTCCCCAGCCCTCACAACCCAGGGCGCGATAAGCCCGCACACAAAGCTCAGCAATATGCTGTGCCAACGCGGGCGCAATCGGTGCCGGACACAAATACTGCGTATCGTCCGAAAAATATTTATGTTGGTAGTCGTAATTTCCACCTGGCGCGACAATCTCGATGAGCGGCAGCGCTCTTGCGCTCTCGCCTCGACCCAATACTGCGACGGTCAACTCGCGTCCGGTTATGAACTGCTCTGCCAATACGACCTCGTCGTACCGGGCAGCAAGCCGATAGCCGTCGACGAGCGCGTTCGCTTCACTGACTTTGACAATGCCAAGTGTTGAGCCTTCATGCGGCGGCTTCATCATCAGAGGCAAACCCAATGCCAAAGCCGCTGCGGACACGCCATCCTCATCCGTCAGCTCTGCATAGCCAGGCGTGGGCAAACCCGCCTCCAGCCAGATGCGTTTGGTCATGATTTTGTCCATGGCCAAGCTCGAAGCCATCGGGCCACTGCCCGTATAAGGGATCCCCAACAACTCCAAGGCTCCCTGTATGGCCCCATCCTCGCCATAACGTCCGTGCAAGGCGATAAACACTCGATCAAAGCCCTGCTGCGCAAGCTCTGACAAATTGCGCGTCCCGGTGTCGAACAAATGCGCATTCACACCTTGAGTGAGCAACGCTGCATGAACGCCTGACCCTGACATGAGCGAAACCTCGCGTTCCGCAGATTTTCCACCGTACAGCACGCCGACCTTGCCGAAATCTTGAGTACTCATCGCTGGCTCCCTAGCTGTTCGGGAACCTTGCTGATCGAGCCTGCCCCCATCACGATGACCACATCTCCTGCTTGCGCAAAATCCCGAATCGCTTCATGCATCACGCCAACATCTTCGACAAACACGGGCTCCACCTTGCCAGCGACACGCACGCCACGCGCAAGCGCGCGCCCATCGGCCGCGACGAGTGCGGGCTCGCCTGCCGCATAGACTTCTGTGAGCAACACGGCATCCGCTGAACTCAGGACTTTGACGAAATCCTCAAAACAATCTCTTGTCCGCGTATAGCGATGAGGCTGAAACGCCAACACAATGCGCCTTTCAGGCCAAGCGCCTCGGGCAGCCGCCAAGGTCGCCGCCATTTCGACAGGATGATGTCCGTAATCATCGATCACACTGAACATACCGCCGTTTTTAGCCTTGAAGTCGCCGATTTGCGTAAACCTTCTGCCCACTCCCCTAAAACCAGACAACGCACTTGCAATCGCAGCGTCGTCCACACCGAGCTCGGTTGCGACAGCAATCGCAGCCAGGGCGTTCAATACGTTGTGCAACCCTGGGAGATTTAATTCAACCGACATCTTAGGCAAGGCGCCCTGGCGCGTTTGACGCTCCACATCGAACTTCATTCGGGTGCCCGTTGCGCGCACGTTGGTCGCACGGACTTGTGCGTCTGGGTTAATGCCATAGGTAATCACAGGTCTGGATACGAACGGCAAAATCTCGCGGACATTCGCATCGTCAGAGCATACGATCGCACTGCCATAAAAAGGTAAGCGCTGCGTGAACTCGACAAACGCACTTTTGAGCTTTGCGACATCATGACCATAGGTATCCATATGGTCCGCGTCAATATTAGTGATGATCGCCATCACGGGCAACAGATTCAAAAAGGAAGCATCGGACTCATCGGCTTCGACAACGATAAAGTCACCCTGCCCTAAACCGGCATTCGCGCCCGCAGAATTCAACCGCCCGCCGATCACAAAGGTGGGATCGAGCCCGCCTGCGGCCAAAACACTCGCCACCAAGCTGGTCGTCGTCGTTTTTCCATGCGTGCCGGCCACAGCGATTCCGCGCTTCAAACGCATCAACTCGGCCAACATGACCGCGCGCGGCACCACGGGAATCCGCGCCTCGCGCGCTGCGATCACCTCGGGATTGTTATTCGCCACCGCCGTCGATGTCACGATCGCATCTGCACCTCTGACGTTTTCAGCCTGATGGCCCACAGAAATCACTGCGCCAAGTTCGGCCAAGCGTTGCGTGACGGCGGACTGTGACAAATCTGAGCCAGAGATACGATATCCAAGATTAAGCAATACCTCGGCGATACCGCTCATGCCAGAGCCGCCGATGCCCACGAAGTGGATATGCTCGATTCGATGCTTCATTTCACCACTCCGACTAATTCTTCACATATATCCGCGATACGCTCGGCGGCCATAGGTCGCGCGTGCGCTCGGGCGCGCTGCGCGACCTCTGCGAGCTCTGGACGCGTGCGCTCAGCGAGCCATTGCGCTAACTGCGGGGCTGTCAGATGTGCTTGCTGCAGTAGCCAAGCAGAACCATCGTCACTCAAAAATCTGGCATTGGCGGTTTGATGATCATCGACAGCATGCGGAAAAGGGATGAAAAGAGCCGCGACACCCGCTGCGGCGACTTCTGCAACCGTCATTGCTCCCGCGCGACAAATCAGAAGATCGGCTTGGCCTAACGCCTGCGCCATATCGTCGACAAAAGCCACACAGCTCGCCTGAACACCGACCTGTTCATAGGCCGCCTCAAGCGCTTCCAAATTTTTCGCGCCGGACTGATGCACAACCACTGGTCGTTGCGCCTCTGGTATTAATGCAAGCGCCTCGGGAATGACCGTGTTCAATACCGTCGCACCGAGACTGCCGCCGACCACGAGCACGCGTAATCGCCCCGTGCGTTGCGCATAGCGTTGCGCAGGTTCTGGCAGCGCCACGACATCCTGACGTACAGGATTACCGACCACCTCGGCGCCCGGCAAGGCGCCCGGAAATCCTGCCAAGACACGCTTAGAAATTTTGGCGAGTGCTTTATTGGCCATCCCAGCGATGGCATTTTGCTCATGCAAAACCAAGGGGCGGGTACGTAGCGCACTCACGACACCGCCTGGAAATGAGACATAGCCGCCCATCCCTAGCACGACGTTAGGACGAATCTTGGAGAAATGGCGCCATGCTTGACACAAAGCGCGCATCAACAAAAATGGTGCGAGTAATTTGGCGCGCAGACCCCGCCCACGCAAACCCGCGAAACGCAAAGGGGCCAATTCATAACCGCGCGCGGGAACAATCTGTCCTTCCATTTTTTCAGGATGACCTAACCAACGCACGGTCCAACCACGCGTGCGTAACACATCGGCCACGGCAAGCCCGGGCATGATGTGCCCACCTGTACCACCGGCCATAATCAAAAGAGTGTGAGAGGTGCTCGTCATGTCCGGACCCCTCGCATCAAATTTCGATTTTCAAAGTCAACCCGCAACACAAGCGCCACCGCAACCAGATTCATCAACAAACCCGAACCGCCATAGCTCACGAAAGGCAACGTCAGCCCTTTCGTTGGCAATACGCCTAGGCAGACACCTACATTTATAAAGGCCTGAACACCAAACCAAAGTCCAACACCCTGCGCCACCAAGCCACCAAAAACTCTTTCCATGGCAATGGCTTGTCTACCAATTTCAAAACAGCGCTGCACAAGGACGGCAAAAAGTACCAGAATCAACATAATGCCAACAAATCCTAACTCCTCACCGATCACCGCGACAATAAAGTCAGTGTGCGCTTCGGGCAGATAGTGCAGTTTCTCAACACTGCTTCCGAGTCCTACCCCTATCCACTCTCCCCGTCCTACCGCCATTAGCGAGTGTGACAACTGGTAGGCCGTTGATTGAGCATACTCAGGATTCCAGGGATCAAGATAGGCGAAAACTCGCTCACGTCGCCAAGGCGAAAGCCAAATAATGAGCGCGAAAGCGGTCAATAAAATGCCCGCGAGAGAGGAAAATATTTTTGCGTTGATCCCTCCCACAAAGAGAATACCCATCGCGATGGTGACAATGACGATCAACGCGCCTAGGTCAGGCTGTTTGAGTAACAAATACGCCACAACGCCCAAAATGAGCGCAATCGGCATAAAGCCACGTAAAAAGCTTTGCAAATGCTCTTTTTTGCGAATCACGTAATCAGCTGTCAAAAGAATGACAGCAAACTTCATCAACTCTGAAGGCTGAAACGTGACGGGCCCAATTGGCAACCACCGCATCGCGTTATTCGCTTTCTTTCCAATGCCAGGGATAATCACTAAAACAAGCAGGATCACCGTGACACAAAACAAACCCACTGTCATCCGACGCCAAGCCGTCATCGGGACGGTCAAGACCATCGTGGAGACAAAGAGTCCAATCGCCACATAAGCAAATTGGCGCAGTACGAAAGAGTAACGACCATAATTGGCACGCGGTCCGTCAGCGAGCGCAATCGCCGCCGAATAGACCATCAAAATCCCGAGTCCCACCAAAATACTGGTCGCGATTACAAGCGGCAAGTCGTAATTACGCATGGTCGTACGACCTGGAGATACCGCATTGACGCTACCTGTCAGTTCTGCGAAGAGGCTCATACCACCTCTCCTTGATCAAGCGCGAGATCCATCACAGTATCGACAAATACCTGACCGCGATGAGGGTAGTTATTAAACATATCGAAACTTGCACACGCTGGTGAGAGAACAACGGCGTCTCCCTCTTGCGCATGCTCGAACGCCTGCGCAACGGCATGCTGCATGTCGCGCGCCAACACACAAGGCACTTCAGAAGGCGCCAGCACCTGCGACAATAGGAGCCCATCCTGACCGATCAAAATCACCGCGCTGACATGGCGCTTGATCACAGGCACCAAGGGCTCAAAGTCCTGACCCTTGCCAACCCCGCCTGCAATCAACACAATCCGACGACCAAGTCCCTCAAGTCCCGCAGCGGTTGCACCCACATTGGTGCCCTTGCTGTCGTTGAAAAAATCAATACCCCGTATGCTACGCACAAATGCCATCCGATGCGGCTCACCTTCATACTCTGAGGCGGCCCGCAGCATAGGCGACCAATTCGCGCCGCATGCGCGACCGAGCAACAAGGCAGCCTGACAATTCAACGCGTTATGCAAGCCCTTGATGCCCAAGGCGTCGACGGGCATTAACCGCAGCATACGTCCGGCTTGCCGCTGCGGAACAGGCGCATTTTTTTTGCGTCTTACCGGGGTGGGCAGATCTTCCTCGAACTCTGTTGCCTCAGAAGAGCATAACCACATCACCTCATGGCTCACCTCAATCCCGACATCACCCATCAGCATCGGCGTATCACGCCCAAAACTGCGGACATTCATCGCGCGTTGAGACTCGACCAGTGACATGACATTGGCATCATCGCGATTCAAGATCCACTGAGCCGCCATGGCGAATATTCGCGCCTTCGCTTCACAATAGGCTTGCATCGTGACATGCCAGTCGAGATGGTCTTGCGTCAAATTCAATACCGTCGCAGCCGTCAATTCCAAACTACGCGTCGTTTCCAACTGAAAACTAGAGAGTTCAAGCACCCAGACATCGGGTAAGTCCTGTTGGTCCAAGGCCTCCAATAACGCATGCAACGCCGCTGGGCTGATATTGCCGGCGGCTCTTGCGCGCAAGCCTGACGCCTCGAGCATACGACGCGTCAGGGCTGTGACGGTCGTCTTTCCATTGGTCCCCGTGATCCCCAGCACTTTAGGGGCGTACGCACGCTCTGCCTTCAGCGTCTTGAGTGCACGAGCAAACAACTCGATCTCGCCAGTGATTTCAACGCCGCGCGCTGTTGCGGCCTCGAGCAACTCGCGCACTGGCGACATGCCCGGCGCGAGTCCAGGGCTGAGCACCAGTTGTTGGACGTCATCAAGCAAGGATTCGGCAAATACATCACATCCCAAATGCCACTCGACACGCGTGACGTCAAGCTCGGTGGCTAGCGCCTCCAAGCCAGCAGGTTTCGCACGCGTATCGGCAATGCGCAGCAACGCGCCATTGCGCGCGCACCAGCGAGCCGCGGCAATACCTGTCTCACCGAGCCCAACAATCAGGACACGTACAGGAAAGCCAGAGGATACGACTGCTTCGCTCATCGAATCTTCAAAGAGGATAAACCAATCAACACCAGCATCATGCTGATGATCCAGAACCTAATCACGACTTGTGTTTCTTTCCATCCACCCACTTCAAAATGATGATGCAGCGGCGCCATGCGCAGTATCCGCCTACCTTCCCCGTATTTGCGCTTGGTGTATTTGAACCAAAACACTTGGACCATCACCGATACTGTTTCAGCTACAAACACACCGCCCATGATGAACAGTACGATTTCCTGCCTCACAATGATGGCCATCGTGCCAAGCATGCCGCCCAACGCGAGGGCGCCGACATCGCCCATAAAGACTTGCGCTGGATGCGCGTTGAACCACAAAAACGCGAGACCGGCCCCGGCAAGCGCTGCACACAACACCATCAATTCACCTGCGCCAGGCACATAAGGGAACAAGAGGTATTTCGAATAATCTACCCGCCCCACGACGTACGCAAAAATCCCCAGCGCTGAGCCCACCATCACCGTTGGCATAATGGCCAATCCATCTAATCCGTCCGTTAAATTGACAGCATTACTTGTGCCGACAATCACAAGCCAACTCAGCGCGACAAAACCAAACACACCCAAGGGGTAAGTGATCGTTTTGAAAAAAGGCACCATCAAATCCGTTCGCGTAGGGAGATCGATCGTAAAACCACTCATCACCCAATCGCGCATCAAAGGCCAAACATTCGCCGTCGCAGGGGCCGATACTGCGAAGGTGAGATACACCGCAGCCACCAAACCAATCAGTGCTTGCCAGAAAAATTTCTGGCGCGCGGGCATGCCCTCGGGATCGCGATGAACGACTTTTCGATAGTCATCGACCCAGCCGATCCAGCCGAAACCAAACGTCACAAGTAACACGACCCAAACAAAACGGTTTGTCCAGTCGGCCCACAGCAAAGTACTCATTCCAATCGAGATCAGAATCAGCGCGCCTCCCATCGTGGGTGTTCCGGTCTTGACAAGATGCGTCTGTGGACCGTAACTGCGAACGGCTTGTCCGATCTTGAGGGCCGTTAAACGCCTGATGACAAAAGGTCCGGCAACCAAGCCAATGAGTAGCGAAGTCGCGCATGCAAGAACGGCTCGTAAAGTAATGTACTCAAACACAGCAAAGCTGCGAATGTGATTGTCTGCGATCCAGCCAAACAGTTCATACAGCATGCTTCACCGCGCCCTCGGGATTGATCCCTGTTGTTTTTAGATAATCTTTGACGATGCGCTCCATGCGCATAAACCGCGAACCCTTCACCAACACACTCCGCGCAGAAAGTGTGCATAACATGTCGCACAACTGCTCCGAAGAAGTGCCCATCACGCCTGACGCACCAAAAGCTCGGGCGCTCTCACGTGTCGCCTCGCCAAGCGTCAGCAAATGCTCAACACCCCGTTCACGCGCATAGGCGCCAACTTCACGGTGCATTTCTGGGCCGTTTTCACCCACCTCACCCATATCGCCAAGTACAAGTACTCGCGGTGCAGGCAAGGCGGCGAGCACGTCAATAGCGACACGCACAGAATCAGGATTTGCGTTGTAACTGTCGTCGATTAAAACTCTTTGGTTGCTTAAACGATGTGTTTGCATGCGACCTGATACGGCTTGAAAACTTTCCAAACCCCGAATAATCGCCGAGTGAGGTGCGCCGGCCGAATGCGCGCAAGCCGCTGCGGCCAGAGCATTACGAACATTATGTAAACCCGGTACCGACAGTTGAATTTTGCATTGACCATCGGGCAGATTCAATACGAAAGTCGAGCCAAGCACATCGGTTTGAAGCTCGCTTGGCCACACCTCAGCTTGTTCTGTCATGCCAAACCGCAACGACGGATGCTGGAGCGACAAACGACCCCATAACGCGGAAAATTCTTCGTCCTCAGGATAAACTTTGATACCATTCTCGCTGAGCGAACCAAACACTGAGCCGTTTTCAAGTGCGACCGCTTCTACGCTCGCCATAAACTCTTGGTGCTCTCTTTGTGCGTTGTTAACCAACGCTACCGTTGGAGCCACAATTCGGGCAAGTACTTCGATTTCTCCGGGATGGTTCATGCCCAGCTCAATCACAGCAGCCTGATGCGCACGACGCAAACGCAGCAACGTCAACGGCACACCAAGCTCGTTATTCAGATTGCCGACCGTTGCCAAACTTTGTTCGTGGCCAAGCCACGCTAACAGGATAGCGGCGATCATTTCTTTGGTCGTTGTCTTGCCATTGCTACCAGTGACGGCAATCATCGGGATCGAGAATTGACGACGCCATGCTTGACCCAACGCAAGCAACGCTGCGCGCGTGTCACCCAGTGCAATTTGAGGGAGCGCAAGGGTCGCATCACTCTGGTCGACGATTGCCACACTCGCGCCCAATTCCGCGACTTGTTTTAAAAAGTCGTGTCCGTCGAAGTTCTCACCACGCAAGGCAACAAAGACCGCACCCGCATCCAGTTTTCGCGAATCCGTCTGCACCGGACGCTCTTGTCTTAATACAAAGGCTGCCTGCGCCCACTGCCGATCATCAAACACATAGCGGACACCGTGCACTTCTTGATACGTCTCGTGCCCCTTGCCTGCGATGAGAATCACATCGTTGGCATCCGCGCCCAGCACGGTTTGAAGAATCGCTTGTGCACGATCTTCAATGACGCGAACATTGTTTGCTGCACCAGTAAGGTCAGCAATGATATCGGCTAAAATTGTCGCAGGCTGTTCATTGCGCGGATTATCACTTGTCACGACCACATGATCAGCCAAACGTTGTGCGACAACGCCCATGATGGGACGCTTGCCCGCATCGCGATTCCCACCGCAACCAAAGATACACCAAAGCTTTCCTTGTCTCGACTGGGTCAACGGACGCAAGGTCCGTAGTACGCGCTCGAGTGCGTCGGGCGTATGTGCGTAATCCACGACGACCACCGGTACTGCCACGCTCGACAAGAGCGAGTTGACGCGTTCAAGTCGCCCATCCACTGGATTCAATACGGCAATGGCACCACTGATTTTTGCTAGATCCCAGCCTAGCGCCTGCAATATGCCCGAAACACATAACAAGTTCGATACATTATGGTTACCTAGCGCACGACTTTGTACCGGCTCTTTTCTGCCCTGCGAATTGAGTACAAAAGCCTTGCCATGGGCTTGCGGCCGAAGCTCGCTTGCCGTCAGCGTCGCAGTATCCGCTTGATTGGTAATACTGTAAGTCAACACCGCACAAGAAACTTGCAAAGCGAGTCGAACACCCACCGGATCATCTAGATTCAAGACGGCAAACTTCAGTCCAGGCCATGAAAACAGTCTGGCCTTTGCCGCTTCGTATGCCTGCATCGTCTTGTGATAATCGAGGTGGTCACGCGACAAATTGGTATAGCCGGCAATGTGGATCCGTACGCCATCGAGACGACCCTGATCCAACCCGATCGATGACGCCTCCATCGCAACATAGGAGGCACCGGCGTCGTGCAGCATCGCCAGAGTTTTATGTACAGAAATCACATCCGGCGTGGTCAATTGTCCTGGCACTAAATAGCCGTCAGGATATGTCACGCCCAGGGTACCGATCACCCCCACCTGTTGACCATCGCCCCTGAGAGCCTGGGATAGCCAATCGACACAACTTGTTTTGCCATTTGTGCCTGTCACTGCAATCACGGTCAACTTAGCCGAAGGAGTGTCATACCAAAGGTCGGCCAAGACGCCTAAGCGCGCCTTTAAACTGAGCACGGCAAACAGAGGTACTTCAGCATCATTGGACTGCCAAGCCTTTGGATCATCGACCTGTATCAATACAGCTGAGGCACCCCGCTCGATCGCTGCAGCAATAAAGTCACGTCCGTCGCTCAGCCTTCCAGGGATCGCGACAAATACATCACCATGCATCACCAAACGGGAGTCTGACGTTAAGTGTGCGCCAAACTTCACGGTCCGTCGCAACAGTACGATGAGATCCTCGTTGGACGTGCTGTCATCGATCAACACTGAACGCGTCATCGAGTGCCTCCCTGCGTGGCAGCCACTACCGATGAAGCGAAAGGCGCATCAGGTTGCACCCCCATAATCCGCAACGTACTCCCCACGATAGAAGAAAACACGGGCGCTGCGACCAAGCCACCGTAGTAAACCCCCGAGCTCGGCTCATCGATCGTCACGGCGACCACGATGCGCGGATCGGAAACCGGCGCAAAGCCGACAAAGGATCCTCGATAACGGCTCGTGCTGTAGCGCCCATCCACGATTTTTCGTGCGGTTCCACTCTTGCCAGCGACACGATATCCCTGAACTGCTGCGGCTTTAGATCCCTCAGGTCCTGCAGCGGCCTCGAGCATTAAGCGCACACGCTTTGCCACATCCGGCTGAAAAATGCGCGTACTGGCCATCGTGCTATCCCGCTTGACGAGCGACAAGCCCACCATATCTCCGTCACGGGCGAATGCCGTATAGGCGCGAGCCATTTGTAGCAAAGACACGGACATTCCATAACCATAAGACATAGTGGCTTTTTCAATCAAACGCCACCTTTCCCAAGGCCTTAGACGACCTGCGACTGCACCAGGAAAGCCTGTCTGCGGCACCTGACCAAAGCCCAAATCATTAAAGCGCGCCCACATTTCGCGAGATTCGAGCTTTTCAGAAATTAATGTCATCCCAATATTGCTAGACTTGATCAGGACACCGCTCGTATCCAAGACACCATTGCCCTTTACATCACTAATGATCGCGCCTTGATACTGAAACTTACCGTTGCCCGTCCTAAATTGCGAGGTGGGCGTGATGCGATTGAGCTCCAAGGCCAGCGCCAAGGTGAAGGGCTTCATGATCGATCCAGGCTCAAACGTATCGGTCAGCGCCTGATTGCGTAAATTTCCACTTCGGAAAGACTCGCGCTTATTAGGATCGTAGGTTGGCATATTGCCCAACGCGAGAATCTCTCCCGTTTTGACATCAATCACCACAGCCGCAGCACCTTTGGCCTTGGTAGTGGCCATTGCATCCTGCAACGCGCGATAGACCTGGTATTGAATCCGCGTATCGATGGATAGTTTGATGTCGCGACCATCCTCCGGAGAGTCGATTTCGCGAACATCATCAATATTGCGCCCCATCCTATCCTTCATCACGCGACGACTTCCTGCCCGACCGGCCAGTTGATCATTGAACGCAAGCTCTATGCCCTCTTGTCCCTTGTCATCGAGATTATTCAAACCAACAATATTGCCTGTGACCGAACCTTCAGGATAAAACCGGCGATTATCCGGATGCAAACTGACTCCGGATATGCGTAGCTGTTCAATTTTTTTACCGACATCGAGTGGCACCTGCCGCTTGAGATAAATAAAGTTTCTTTTCTCGTCTGCGATTCTCTTGCGCAGCTCAGTCAGAGGCATCTCAAGCAGATCAGCAAGACTTTGCATCTTGGCGACCGAAGTCTCGCGGTGCTGTCGCGGTTGAAAAGCGATTGCATTCGCAGGAATACTCGCCGCCAACACCACATCGTGACGATCTAAAATCTTGCCTCGGCTGGCATGCAAGGTCAGCGTATGCTCATAGCGCTTTTCACCTTGCTGCTGCAAAAACTCAGTCGTAATACCTTGCAAGTAAATAGCGCGTGCGGCCAATACCAAAAAGCCTAGACCAAACAAAATCAGCAGTAACCGACCGCGCCACATCGGATAACTCATCTGCAGCACAGGGTTCTTAAAGAAAGGCATGCGTTTCATCGCACACCTCCTTGCGTACCCGAACCAGAACGTGGTTGTGCCACGTAGACTGTGCGGTCAGGCACGATGCCGGTCATCTTGAGCTCTTCACGCGCCAAGCGGTCGACTTTGGCGTTACTGGATTCTGCAGCTCGGTCAAGCTGGAGTCGGCGCCAGTCGATTTCAAGCTCGTGCGACTTTGCCTTATAACGATCGAGCTGATCATAGAGCTGGCGAGATTGATAGCGCGCCGTCACCAACGACAATGCCGAAAACATCAAGACGATCGCGACGAGGATGCAGACACGCCCCATTAATGCCCTCCTCTCTTATAACGGGAGGCGGCTATGACAGGCAATGCGGTTGCCGTCCTTTCAGCCACGCGTAAGACGGCTGAACGCGAGCGTGGATTCTCGCTGATCTCACTATCCGAGGGAAGCACCCGCGACAACGCGAGCAATACGGGCTGAGGCATTTCGCTTTCGCGAAGAGGGAGGCGGGCATACGCAGCTTCCGGACGGGATGCTGCTGCGATGAACTGCTTGACGACGCGATCTTCCAGCGAGTGGAAGCTAATCACGGCCATACGTCCGCCTGTTTTCAGTAATGTCAGAGTTGCCTGGAGGGCGCTCTCGAGCTCTTCGAGCTCACGATTGATGTAAATCCGTAAAGCTTGAAAGGTGCGTGTAGCCGGATGCTGGCTCTTTTCGCGCGTGCGGACGGTGCTTGACACGAGCTCGGCGAGGTCGAGCGTGGTAAGCAGCGGACTTGTTGCGCGGCGAGCAGCAATCGCCTTTGCAATCTGAAAAGCAAACCGTTCTTCGCCATATCGAACTATGACCTCCCGCATCTCATCAACACTTGCCAGCGCCAACCATTGCGCCACTGTCTCGCCGCGCGTCGTATCCATTCGCATATCGAGCGGACCTTCACGCATAAAAGAAAAACCTCGGGCGGCATCATCAATCTGTGGAGAGGAAACTCCCAGATCCAACATCACGCCATCCACTTCGCTCACATCTCGCGCAGACAACGCGCTCAACATGTCACCAAAACCTTCGTGTATCACCGTGACTCGGCTATCCTCGCGGGCCAACTCCTGCGCCACCTCAATTGCCTGCGGATCTTTATCAAATACATAAAGCTTTGCGTCTAGATTTAACTTTTGCAGCAACAATCTCGAATGACCACCCCGCCCAAACGTCGCATCAACAAAAACGCCGGATAACCTCGCGGTCTGCGTATCAGTATTTGCCGAAGTCTTAGAGGCGCGCTTGCCGTAACCCGGCAACACTAAGGCTTCGACAGTCGGCTCGAGCAGCACGGGCCGATGACTGAACACAGTCACGAATTAAAACGAAAATTGATTTAAAACATCCCCCATGCCTTGCGACAAATCAGCAGCCTCACGGCGCGTCAATGCAGCGGCATCCCACAGCTCAAAGTGCGCACCCATCCCCAACAACATCACGTCTCGAGACATGCCCGCAGCCTGCCTGAGCTCTGGGGCAACAAGCACGCGGCCCGAACCATCAATATCGACATCTTGAGCATTGCCCAACAGCAAGCGCTGAAGCGCGCGCGCCGACATAGGGAAGGCGGCGATCTGCTCGCGCTTTTGCTCCCATTCTGGACGCGGATAGACCAATAAACAGCCATCAGGGTGCCGCGTAATCGTCAGACAGCCATGCGCCTGCTCAATCAGAGCGTCGCGATGCCGGGTCGGAATATTGATTCGACCTTTCGCATCCAGCGTGAGCGCACTACTTCCTTGAAACACCGAATAACCCCACTTTGTTGCACAAATATGCACTTTTCACCACTCTAAGTGAATGATTAAGTTTGGTCAAGTCAGAATTTGGATTTTTTTCAATGACAACAAGGACTTAGAACTGTTTTTTCAGAACCTGCAGAAATGAAATATTCAAATAAATCATGTGATTGGGCGATCTAGTAAATGTTGAATATCAACACTTGCTATAGGGATAACCCCTGCATACATCGAGTCGTCTATTTGGAAAGTGCAAGACAGATCTATAGGCCGGATTCTGTAAACCCCCTTGCGAGGGTCGGCAATCATTCCTCTGGGCATTTCATTGCTGAAATGCTCTAGCCACCTACCCGCATACTTGGACGGAGCCGCCCGTCGTGATCAAAACCACACGCATGCCTATTTGGTGTTGCTCCGGATAGAGGTTGCCGCGTTTCACCCTGCAATGCCCGATCCGCAAGCGGACCCTTCACCACGGTGAAACCGTGGCGGAGTGCGTCTTGCGACACACCCTCACTGCAAACTCGTCTCTGTGGCCCTAGTCCTCAACGCCCGCACGCTTGCGCGTGGCGCGCCGGACGGTCGTTAACCGTTATCCTGCCCTATGGAGTCCGGACCTTCCTCGATGCACGAAGCACCGCGATTGCCCAATCTGCCTTGCGTGCCCATTGTAAGGCCATACGGCCAAGGGCAACTCCTGCGACAATAGCGGACTTAACTTCTTTTTGCAGCCGCATCAAACATGTCCAGTCAAGCCCTGATTACCCTCAACGCCGTTCACCTCGCCTATGGACACCATCCTTTGCTCGACGGCGCAGACCTCGCCATCCATGCGCACGAACGTATCGGTTTGATCGGACGCAACGGTGCAGGCAAATCCTCTTTGCTCCGCCTGCTCGATGGACGCACACAACCTGATGATGGCGCAATCAACATCGCAGGCCACGTCAACGTCGCAACCGTCGAACAAGAGCCACAACTCGATGAAACACTGACCATCGAACAAGCTGTGTTCGGCGAATACGATCCAGAAAGTGAGGACTGGAATCGTGCCTCGCGCGTTCGCGCGCTGATCGACAAGCTCGGCCTACCCCCCGAAGCCATTGTGGGCACACTCTCTGGCGGCATGCGCAAACGCGTGGCGTTGATCAGTGCTATGGCCAATGAGCCGAGCTTACTTTTGCTTGACGAGCCCACCAACCATCTCGACCTCGATGGTATTCAATGGCTGGAAAGCACACTCAAACAGTGGCCCGGCAGCGCCATTGTGATCACACACGACCGACGCTTTCTGGATTCCATTGCCACGCGCATCGTTGAGCTTGATCGTGGTGCGCTGCTAAGTTTTCCAGGCAACTTCTCTGAGTGGCAAGTTCGCAAAGCACAGTGGCTCGAATCGCAACGCCTTGAAAATGCACGCTTCGACAAACTGCTCGCCCAAGAAGAAATCTGGATCCGCAAAGGCGTCGAAGCACGTCGTACCCGTAACGAAGGCCGAGTGCGGCGACTCGAACAACTCCGCCGCGAACGTGCAGATCGCCGCGACCGCCAAGGGAATGTTCAACTCGCGCTCGACTCAGGCCAACGCTCAGGCAAGCTCGTTGCCGAACTCGACAACGTCAACAAGTCCTTTGGGGACCGCTGCGTCGTCAAAGACTACTCCACCACCATCATGCGTGGCGATCGGATCGGTTTCATTGGTCCTAACGGTGCGGGTAAATCGACGCTTCTCAAACTGATCCTTGGCACCCTGCAGCCTGATCGCGGCACAGTGAAATTAGGCACGAACCTCAGCGTGGCCTATTTTGATCAAATGCGAAGTCAGCTCGATGAAAATGCTACCTTGGCAGACGTGATCAATCCGGGGAGCGAATGGATTGAAATCGGCGGCACACGCAAACACGTGATGAGCTATCTCGGTGATTTTTTATTCGCACCCGCACGCGCGCATTCGCCCGTCAAAAGTCTCTCAGGCGGCGAACGTGCCCGCTTGCTTTTGGCTAGACTCTTTGCGCGTCCAGCGAATATTCTGGTACTAGACGAACCCACGAACGATCTCGATATCGAAACACTCGAGTTGCTCGAGGAGCTCCTACAAGACTACCCCGGCACTGTTTTGCTTGTCAGCCACGATCGCACTTTCTTGGACAACGTAGTGACCCAGACCATCGCCAGTGAGGGTAACGGTTATTGGAAAGACTACGTCGGCGGCTTTGCCGACTGGGAGCGTCAGCGCAAAACAACCCAGGGACCTTCTGCCATTGCCCAACTGAAATCTACACAACAAGTCGCAAGTAATACGACAGATTCAAGCGCTGCCAAGTCAACGCCTGCAGCGACAGCGATAACACCTCCTTCTGCCAAAGCGCGCCCAAACAAGCTCGCCCCTTGGGAGCTCAAAGAACTCGAGCAAATTCCGCTTGATATTCAAAAACTTGAGCAAGAACAGGAGGTGCTTGTCGCGACCTTGGGCCAAAGCGAGCTTTACAAAAATGACCCTGCAAAGCTGACTTCCCTTCAGTCAAGGTTGACTGAAATCGATACCTTGTTAATCCAGCACTTCGCACGTTGGGAAGCGCTGGAGGCGCGTCAATCCTGATTAGGCGCGCACTCGCCACTTAAGCGTTTCACCAGCGGCCAAGGGGACGATTGTTTCCTTGCCAAAGGACAGCTCCGTTGGGATCGGGAAATCGCCTCTTTCGAGCGTGAGTGTTCCTGTATTACGCGGCAAACCATAAAAATCCGGACCGCGAAAGCTAGCGAAAGCCTCAAGCTTATCGATCTTGCCTACGCCATCAAAAGCCGTTGCATACAACTCCATCGCATGGAGCGCTGTGTAGCAACCCGCACACCCACACGCATGCTCTTTAAGCCCTTTTGAATGAGGCGCGCTATCCGTACCCAAAAAGAATCGCGAACTGTCACTGGTTGCAGCCTCCACTAAAGCGCGTCGATGGACTTCACGCTTTAGGATCGGCAAGCAATAAAAATGGGGTCTGATCCCACCTTGAAAAATAGCGTTGCGATTGTAAAGAAGATGTTGCGCCGTAATGGTCGCGGCGACTGGGCCCTCGGCATCGCGCACATAGTCCACACCCTCTTTGGTCGTGATGTGCTCAAACACGACTTTCAAGGCAGGAAACGCTTTGCGCAAAGGAATCATGACACGATCGATAAACAGGGCTTCGCGATCAAAAACATCGACCAAAGGATCCGTTACCTCGCCATGCACCAGCAAAGGCATACCGATACGCTGCATCGCCTCTAACACCGGACTACAACGTGCCAACAGATCCGTGACACCGGCATCTGAGTTGGTCGTAGCACCTGCAGGGTAAAGCTTGAACGCAACTGCTGCGCCTGTTTCAAAGGCTCTTACAGCTTCGTCGGGCTGGGTGTTGTCTGTCAGATAGAGCGTCATCAACGGCTTAAAGCTACCTGCAGGCACACCCGCGGCCACGAGTGCTTGCTCGATACGCTCGCGATACGCCACAGCCAAGGCCGCGGTCGTAACGGGAGGCTTGAGGTTTGGCATCACAATGGCGCGTGCAAACTGTCGCGCCGTATCGCCGACCACAGCGCGCAAAGCCTCGGCATCGCGCAAATGGAGGTGCCAATCGTCTGGACGTGTGATGGTAAGCGTGGTTTGAGTCATACTGGATAGTGAAGATTAAAGGGTGGATAAAGATAAGGCTTTGCGTCCTAAAGGGGCATACTGCGCTCAACCAACGCGGCGAAGGTTGCGCTTCCAACGGGTATCACTTCGTCATTAAAATCAAATTTTGGGTTATGCAAAAATCTGCCATCCTCAGCACCACCCTGACCTAAGCGAAAGTATGCACCTGGTACTTTTTTCAACATAAAGGAAAAATCTTCAGACCCCATCGAAGGGGTCAAATCACGGACAACGCGCTCCGCCCCAAAAAGGTCTGTGGCCACATCGGCGACAAAGTGCGCGCAAGCCGAAGTGTTGACGGTGGCTGGGTAATTACGCATGTAATTAAACTCAGCCTTGGCGCCATAGCCCTCTGCGATCGACGCAATCAGCGTGCGCATACGCGCCTCAACCAATTTTTGTACATCATCACTAAATGTTCGTACGGTACCAACTAACTTGGCTTGCCCAGGAATCACACTTGCAGCCGAAGCGGATCCCGCATGAATATGTCCAAAAGACAGCACTGCCGCCTCGAGCGGATGTACGTTTCTAGAAACAATTGTTTGTAAAGCCGTCACCATATTGGCCGCCACCACGATCGGATCAATCGTCTGGTAAGGATGCGCACCATGACCACCATGCCCCTGAATAGTGATTTCAAATTTATCCGAAGCGGCCATCATCGGTCCGGGATTGATCCCGATCACTCCCGCAGGCAGGGCCGGCCAGTTGTGCAGCGCGTAAATCGCATCACAGGGAAACCTCTCAAACAGTCCGTCTTCGACCATGGCTTTCGCACCACCCAACCCTTCTTCGGCCGGCTGAAAGATCAAAATGGCAGTGCCGTTGAAATTTCTGTTTTGCATCAAGTATTTAGCGGTACCAAGTAAGATCGTCGTATGGCCATCATGACCACACGCATGCATCATCCCTGGCACCGTTGAGCAATACTCCGACGTGCTGTCCTCACTCATCGGCAAGGCATCCATATCCGCACGGAGTCCGATCATTTTGCCCGAATCGGTGCGTTGACCTTTAATGACTCCGACGACGCCTGTTTTCCCGATTCCTCTATGCACCTCGACGCCCAACGCCGTCAGCGCACCCGCCACGATACCGGAGGTTCGGACTTCTTCGAAACCGAGCTCAGGATTGGCATGCAAATCCCTTCGGACCGCCATGAGCTCTTTGTGGAACATTTGAATCGCAGCAAGCGGAGATCTTGGTTGCATAGTCTTAGCGTCAGAAAATTGATCACAACGCAGAGTTTACCCGTCTTGAGTTGCTCTGAGTACGACTGATTGCTACTAACAATGAGGTCAAGCAACGACTTTATTTGAGACAATTTTGCGACGTTCTCTATAAATTCTTTGTCTTTCACGTTGAGAAGCGTTATGCTGCGCCCGTTGTGCACATTAATCTGTTCCACTAGGAGAGCCCATATGGCCACCGCCAAGAAACCAGCCGCAAAGAAAGTTGCCGCCAAGAAAGTCGCTGCTAAAGCACCTGCAGTGAAAAAAGTTGCTGCTAAAAAAGTCGCTGCTAAAACACCAGCAGTGAAAAAAGTAGCTGTCAAGAAAGCTGCCGCGAAACCTGCTGCAAAGAAAGTGGCACGCACACCAAATGCCGCATTCATGAAAGCGTTGACACCGAGTGCTGTGCTGGCTGCCGTGATTGGCGCTGCTGCTGTGCCTCGCACAGAAGTGACGAAAAAGATTTGGGACTACATCAAAAAGCATGACCTGCAAGATCCTAAAAATCGTCGCAACATCAATGCCGACGAAAAGCTCAAGCCACTGTTTGGCAAGGCTCAGGTCTCAATGTTCGAACTGACTAAAATTGTCAGTGGTCATCTGAAATAAACCGAATTGGTTTTTTTAAATGAAAAAAAGGGCGCTTGATAAGCGCCCTTTTGTATTGAAGGTGTTAATCAATCAGTGAGGTGCATTCCACTCTAGGAGTGCCAGCCATCCCTTGATCAGCCGATACAAAATCCAGATTCCCGTCGCCACAACCCCGAGCCAACCGATATAAATATAGGTGGCGATGCCGCTAATCACGAGGGCAAGCAATCCCCACCAAAAGGTCTGCATCAGCCAATCAAAATGAGTGGCATAGACTGTTCCGGCTGCATCTGGCCTTTTCACATAAAGCAAAACCATCGCCGCAATCGTCGCGATACCAAACATGCCGCCGCTGAGTAAACCAATTGCAAACAGGCCATAGGCAACATGGGTCAGAGTACGCAAATCGATGGGTGGTTTGCTTTCTGGGCTTTGATCATTCGACATTTGCAACGCTCCTTAAATAATCGATGAGTGTCTTGAAAAGTATTTTGATATTTCACTTGAACACCTCACACTCATGCATAGCAATAATCTTACATGATTGGCGTACGCGCATCACACAAACGTGACGTTAAGCGCACAAAGAGACGATCGCACAAAGACAAACCCCCTCAGGCAAGGCCTGAGGGGGTTTGAGGGTAAGAGCTTGACGATGACCTACTTTCACAGACGTACGTCCACTATCATCGGCGCTAAGGTGTTTCACGGTCCTGTTCGGGATGGGAAGGGGTGGGACCACCTCGCTATGGTCGTCAAGCGTAGCTTGTTGAATGCACATGGAGCGCTGCGCGACACTTCTGTCGGGCACGCGCCACCAAGGCATTCCAATCTGGGAAGAAGCGCAACAACGAATCTGGTGTGTGTGAACGACTTGCGTTCGAACTTTTAAACTACGTTGGGATTGTTGGTATTGTGACTCGTGCAGCGACCCTTTTAGGTGGTGTTGACAACACCACAGATCGACTGCGCCTTAATTTATTTGAACGACACTTAAACGCTATAACAAACAGAATAACCTGTAGGGTTATAGGATCAAGCCGCACGGGCAATTAGTATCAGTTAGCTTAACGCATTACTGCGCTTCCACACCTGACCTATCAACGTCCTGGTCTTGAACGACCCTTCAGGGGGCTCTAGGC
>JBIKOQ010000063.1:0-7011 GCA_044357955.1 Burkholderiaceae bacterium
CGAACTTTTAACACTTCGTCGACAACAAGACGCCGCGTTTTTCGGTTAACACGTTTCCTGCATGCCAGGCCCTATATCAAGCATGTCTTTACACGAGTCTGACCAAGTTATTTAATATACAAGCACCTTGATCGGTGGACGCCAACCTAGGAGATGTTATGAAAATTATTCAATGCCTTGCAGCGATCGCAACGAGCTTCATCGCCAGCATGGCGATCGCACAGCCCTATCCCAACAAGCCCATCAGAATTGTGGTGCCCTATCCTGCGGGTGGTAACGCTGATATCACCGGACGCGTGCTTGCCAAGAAAATGTCCGATCTTTTAAGCGTGCCCGTTGTAGTTGAAAACCGTGGCGGCGCCAATGGAGGGATAGGCACTGACGTGGTCGTTAAAGCGGCTCCTGATGGCTACACCCTACTACTGGCCGCAAGCGGACCGATTGTGATTAATCCAGTGCTCTACGCCAAGGTTCCTTATGACCCAGTCAAGGATTTGCGTCCGATCAGCCAAGTTCTGACTTTTCAGTATGTCTTGGTTGTACCAACGGCCTCGTCGATTAAAAGCATCCAGGACATCGTGACACAAGCGCGCAACCAGCCCGGCAAGCTCAGCTATGGCTCGACGGGTATCGGTGGCGGCGGTCATCTGGCCGGCGAAATGTTCGCCATGTTGAGCAACACTCAATTCAACCATGCACCGTATAAGGGCAGTGCGCCCGCATTGGTCGATCTTTTGGGTGGTCAACTGACTTTTACGTTTGATACCGTTTTGACGGCTTCGCCCCTCATCAAGGACAATCGCCTACGTGCTTTCGCTGTTTCCGGCCCCAAGCGCGCAAGCTCGCTGCCCGACGTGCCGACGATGGCCGAAGCGGGATTTAAAGATTTTGACGTGACGCAGTTCGTGGGCTTATTTGCGCCTGCAAAGACCGACAACGCCATTATCCAAAAATTGAATGCCGCTGTTGTACAAGCGGTCAAAGACCCTGAAGTCGTCCAGGCACTGCAAACCAAAGGAGGAAACGATCTGGTTGGCAATTCTCCCGAGCAGTTCACCGCGATTATCAGTCGCGAACTCAAAATGTACGACGCGCTGATTCAAAAAGCCAAAATCAAGCAGGAATAAGCGCAATATCATCGACAGCAGCATAAGCAAGGCATGAAACTTGCTTAAGTTGTTCTACGTCCGATCTGGGCATATCTATCTCTCTGTTTTTAAGGAACTCGCGTGAAAGTTATCTCTCGTTTTTTCAAGCTCACGTTGGCGGCACTCGCGCTGTCCTCCACCTTCGCTGCTGTCGCACAAGCGCAGGATGCATACCCAACCAAACCGATTAAGGTTGTCGTGCCATTCCCAGCCGGAGGTGCGACAGATATTCTGACGCGTGCGATCACTGAGAAGCTTGCGCAACGTATCGGTCAAGCCGTCATTATTGAAAACAGGCCTGGCGCTGGTGCCAACATCGGTGCCGCAACCGTAGCCAAAGCTGCCCCTGATGGCTATACCCTGCTGATGGGCTCAATCGGCTCACACTCCATCTCAGTGACTTATCATAAAGATCCCGGCTATAGCTTACAAAAAGATTTGATGCCAATTTCGGCAGCTGGCACGCTGAGCAATATCGTTGTCGTGGGTAACGATGTGCCGGCAAAGAATCTGGCTGAGTTGGTGGCTTATGCCAAAGCCAACCCAGGCAAGCTGACCTGCGGCTCCTCTGGCACAGGTGGGCTCATTCACCTGACCTGCGAAATGTTCAAGTCAGCGGCGGGCATCGATGTCTTGCACGTACCCTATAAAGGGACTTCTCTGCTCATGCCGGATCTGATTTCGGGTCGCGTCACAATGGCGCTGGATACGCTACCACCTTATTTGCCGATGCTCAAAGACAAAAAGGTGCGTGCACTGGCGATCACCACCTCTAATCGCTCACCCTTAGTTCCCGATCTACCAACGATTGCCGAGTCCGGTTATCCAGGATTTGAATCGGTCGCAAGCTATGGATTTTTTGCACCAGCTGGCACACCCAAAGCCATCATTGACAAACTCAACAAAGAAATCAATGTTGTATTGCTAGATCCACAGCTCAAAGAAAAGCTGTTGGCACTTGGCATTGAAATCCAAGGCAGCACTCCTGAAGCTCTACAAGCCTTTGTAAACGGCGAAGTGGACAAGTGGGCGCGCGTGATCAAGGCGGGCAACATCAAGCCCGAATAGTGCTTGAGCGGTCATGATTGAGTCGTGATTTAAAGCGTGATTAAACAGAGCGATTTCGATATTTGGAATCGCTCTTTTTTTCTCTCAGACTCAGTACGAGAGGCGGCAACACCAACAACCAAGCAATCCGCGTTTGGTAACGGTAGTGTGGTTTGGACAAGGCACCCGTCGCAAAGGCGTTCGCCAATACCCCGATCCAAATCAGCGAAATAAACCCGAGAACGGTCCAGTCACGCGTGCGTAGCGCTCGGTAAAACAAGTATAGACTCAGCAAAAATCCCAGTAATACTGCGTAGGCACCCACGGCACTCACAAAAGAGACCCTCTCAACCATGATTCCCTGAACTTGGTACGAATTTTTATAACGTTCAAGCTCTGCGGCCGGAAAGAATTTTTCAACACTTTTTAAAACCGTGATGTCTAGCCAGTCCGAGTGAATGGTATCGCCAAGCTTGACCATCGAAAGCTGCGTCGCGGTATTTTTAATGGCAGACCAAAGCAGTGGCATAGGCTGAGTACGCATCGTCAGGCCAACGATTTCAGAGGCCTCGGGCGCCAAACCGATCGGACCGCCTGGATGACTCCACACCGGGCCTTTTGGATCCCACATAAACACATCACTGTCTTTGGCTAAACGATCTGTCCATGCGCACAAGGTCCAGTTTTTCTCGGGGCAGTACTTCTCCAACACGCTTTTAACATTTCCGTCCGCAGACATGCGTGCCAACATAAATACCGAACCGTAAGGCGATATGGAAACTTTGTTAAAGATATACATCGTGGTGCCAACAAGCGATAACAAAGCAATCGCTAGAGGTAATAACGTGTATAGAAAACGTCGCCATCTAAGTACTAAAACAACACACAAACACGCCGCTGCAATCACGAGATGGGAGAGGTGCACTGCAATCGCCAATGCCCCAAGCACACTCACCCAGACGGTCATGGACTTACTCAGCTGCTTGGAAAACCCCAGGATAAAAATGCTGAGTACCACCATGCCAGAAAAAATGTCTGGCATTAGCAAAGACACAAACCAAGAAGCACCTGTCAGGAGCGATAACGCTAAGCATAGCAACAGATGACGAAGAGGACTCGCAACGCCGAACACCTGCTGCGTCAACCAGACAAGCTGGGAAATCAACAGACCTTGAACAAGGACCACGCCCCAAAGCGATTGCCAAGCATGAAATGGCAATATCCAGGGGCCATAAATAAATGGCTTATCCCAGTTGAAAAATCCTGGCGTGGGGTGGTTAATAAAGACATGGGTATCGCTATAGAGCAATGGATAGCCATTCCAGAGCGCTGGCCAAATAAATAAGGCCCCCCCGAGCAGAATCGCTAAAACATTGAGGGTTCGCGAAGACTTGAAAAAGTCCATGCGACTAAACCAGTCGCTTGAGCCAACCGTGGCGATCAGGTTGACGTCCGTACTGAATATCAGTGAGCTCTTGACGCAATGACATCGTCAACTGACCGGCAGGCGCGGACTCATCACCCGAGATAAAACCGCGCCCTTTCAGGGCAGCAATCGGCGCCACAACCGCAGCTGTACCACAGGCAAACGCCTCAACATAATCGCCAGAAGCCATGCCTTGACGCCATTCGTCAATAGAGATTTTGCGCTCTTCGACCTTGTGGCCACGGTCTTTGGCAAGCTGGATAATACTGGCGCGCGTGACGCCCTCCAAGATGCTGCCCGTCAAATCAGGCGTGACCAACGTGCCGTCTTTTTTCACCAAAAACACATTCATCCCGCCGAGCTCTTCGAGGTATTTACCTTCTTGGGAATCCAAAAACAAGACTTGCGAACAGCCGTTTTCATAGGCTTCTTTTTGTGGCAGCAAAGAGGCAGAGTAGTTGCCACCACACTTGGCCGCTCCCGTACCGCCATGCGCCGCACGAGAATAATCCTCGACCAACCAGATCGACACAGGCGCAACGCCTTTGGCAAAATAAGGACCCACTGGGCTCGCAATCACGAAATAAGCCGCTTTCTGGGCGGCACGAACGCCGAGAAAGTTTTCGTTTGCGATCATGAAGGGGCGCAAATACATACTCATGTCAGGTGCGGACGGCACCCAGGCATGGTCCATCGCGACGATTTGCTTGATCGACTCAAGAAACAAGTCAGTGGGGAGTTCAGGCAATGCAAGTCGATGCGCAGAACGCTGCATCCGAGCCGCATTGACCTCTGGGCGGAAGGTCCACACGGAACCATCCGCATGACGGTAAGCCTTCATGCCCTCGAAAATCTCTTGCGCATAGTGCAGCACGGATGCGGCGGGATCCAACGTCAAGGGGCCATAGGGCTTGACCTGCGGGTCATACCATCCATCCTCGACAGTCCAGTCGATCGAGACCATGTGATCCGTAAAGTATTTACCAAAGCCAGGATTCGCCAGAATCTCCTCGCGCTCGGCAACTGAGCGGGGATGTGAGGAGCGCGTCGCTTTGAAAACCAGAGATGTGTTCGCTGTCATGGAAGGTGTCAAAGGGTTGAATAGAGGATGATGAATTATAGCCATGCCGGGGGACGCCACCGTCGGCGCGCACGGGAGCGACAGAGATTACTCTTGCCGCCCCTGCAAGCGTCTGAGTAAGGCCTCTTGCTCGCGACGGGTTTCTTCGATTTCGTGCATCAGCCCATCCATATCGACGGGCGTTGTATCGGCCTCGAAATGTCCCGTCAGCGCATATTCTGGCGTCAATGCTCCCGCCTCGTAGAGTTTCCAGATTTCTTTGCCAAAATCACTCGAGAGTAATTCGGGGGCAAACTGCCCAAAATAAACCGCGAGGTTTTGCACGTCTCGCAGCAACATGGACCGTGCTTCGTTATTACCCGCCGCATCCACTGCTTGTGGCAGATCGATAATGACAGGACCGTCTGTCGCCATCAAAATATTGTATTCGGACAAGTCGCCATGGATGATCCCCGCGCACAACATCCGAACGACCTGATTAATCAGATAAGCATGACACTCACGCGCTCGCTCTGGCGTGAGTTCGACATCATTGAGCCTCGGGGCGACATCGCCCTGCGCATCGGTCACGAGCTCCATGAGCAACACACCATCCGTGCAAATATAAGGTTGCGGCACACGCACGCCGGCATTGGCCAGACGAAACAAGGCATCGACCTCTGCGTTTTGCCAGAGCTCTTCTTGCATCTGTCGTCCATACCGTGTGCCTTTTTCCATGGCGCGCGCCTGACGACTATTCTTAACTTTACGGCCTTCGGTATAAGACACCGCATTTTTAAAACTGCGCTGTTTCGCATCTTTGTAAACCTTGGCACAACGAACGGAATCACCGCTGCGCACAACGTATACGGTCGCCTCTTTACCGCTCATCAACTGGCTTAGGACTTCATCGACCAACCCCTCTTCGACCAAGGGTTTGAGCCTTTGAGGGACTTTCATCGGTGCGCACGCAAAGCGTCTTCGACCGCCAACGCGACCGCCGACAAACGCGCATCGTCTCCGTGCACGGAGGACAACATCAAGCCCACCGCCAGTTCACCCTCGCGATGACAGGGCAAGCTGTAAGAGCAGCCGTCGAGCAAGTTGATGGTGAAGGTATTACGTAGCATCTGTCCATTGGCTTTAAAGAACGCCTCATCAGAGGCAATCAGTTTTTCAAGCTCGGGCGCGACCGTCGGCACGGTGGGGCACATCAGGGCGTCATAGCCTTCGATGGCGCGCTCGACACTGGCGATCCAGGCACGGCGCTTGTCGAGTATGGCGATGTATTGTTGAGCGCTGATTGGGGCACCCAGCATCACGCGCGCGGCCACGCGCTGGTCAAACTGAGCCTGTGCGCGGGCCAAACGCTCATGATGAACCGCATAAGCCTCAATAGGAGAGAGTCCACCAGGTGCGTTGACCTTGGGGATATCCGCGAACTCTGTCATCGGGATCTCAATAATCTGCGCCCCGGCTTCTGACAAAATCGACAAAGAACGATCAAAAGCCTGCGCGACCGTATTGTCCAACCCATCGAGCACCATTGTTTGTGGCACGGCCAAACGCATACCGGCGATGGGTCGGCGACGAACAGGCAACATCGCACCAGAAAGTACTGCATCCACCGTGATGCAATCCTGAACACTCCGCGTCAAGGCGCACACGGTATCGAGCGCGCGGGAAAGTTCAAGCGCCCCCTCTAGTGGCACCCGCTTTTGCGTACTTTTAAAACCAACGATCCCACACAATGCAGCGGGAATTCGAATCGATCCCCCCGTATCAGAGCCAAGACCGGCGACCGAGAGCCCCAACGCCACCGAAACACCCGCGCCAGAAGAAGAGCCGCCTGGTACGCGCGCAATCGTTTGATCCGTGGGATTAACCGGTGTGCCATAGTGGGGATTGATACCGATGCCTGAAAACGCAAACTCAGTCATGTTTGTCTTACCCACAATCGCCGAACCGGCCGCACGCAACCTCGCCACGACGGGTGCGTCGTGTGTCTGAGCGGGCTCACCCTTGCACACCACAGAGCCTGCCATCGTGGTTTCACCTGCAACTCCGTACAAGTCTTTGATAGAGACAGGCAAGCCGGCTAGTGCTGGCTGGGCGATCCCAGCTTTGTGAACCGCATCGGCAGCCCGCGCAGCAGCAAGAGCAGCCTCAGGATACATTTTTGTAAAGACGCTTTTAGCCGCTGATTGCGTCGCTTTTTCCAAGGCGCCTGCAACAAGCGCCTCTCGCGTCGTTTCACCGCGGGCCAAACGTTGGTTCAGTTGGTCAATCGTTTCAGTAATATGGATCATCAAATGGACTCTTCAGTAGTA
>JBIKOQ010000064.1:0-7001 GCA_044357955.1 Burkholderiaceae bacterium
AATTCAACCATGTCTTAGGCAACTTCATTAGTCATGCTGAAAGTGGTCGTTGGCCAATGCGCGATCCACGCGCAATGGTCACCTCGATCACTGGCATCAAGGATTAATGCCCTCGGTCATGACACTTACGCTCGCTGAAAATTTTAGGGCTATTTTTTATACGCCTTTTTATTTACTCAAGGCACTCGGTCTGGCTGAACAGGCCGGCCTAGAGCTCAGTTGGTTGCCGCCGGGCTCGCCTGGCGGCGCCATTGATGCAATTAAAAACGGTACCGTGGATTTGACTTGGGGAGGCCCCATGCGTGTCATGAAAGATCACGACACGACGCCCTCTAATGGACGATCCCTCTTGTGTTTCGGCGAAGTCGTGTCACGCGACCCATTTTTTTTGCTTGGTAAAAAAAAGCTCGGCCGCTTCGAACTTGCTCAGCTCAGACATCTTCGCTTAGCCCAAGTTTCAGAGGTACCGACTCCTTGGTTATGCCTGCAGGCAGATCTGCATGATCAGGGATTGAATGTTGCAGAAATTGAGGATTCACTCACGCGCGGCTTAAGTATGCCCGAACAAATCCAGGCACTTAAAGCAGACACCCTCGATGTCGCTCAACTCTTTGAGCCCCTTGCCAGCGAATTGTTATCCGACCAAGATTATCAAATCCTTTATGCTGCCCACACCAGAGGTCCCACGGTTTACACCACCTTGATTTGTTCTCGTGACGGCTGGAAAAAGAACCAACTTGCCTTGACCTCACTCAGAGAAGTATTAGGTGCACTTCAGAAATGGATGCACACACAAACGCCCGTCACGATTGCAAGCCATGTACAAAGCTTCTTTCCAGAGCTCAGCCCTCAACAACTTGAGAGCGCTCTTGCACGTTATTTACACCATGGTGTCTGGGCCAAGTCGCCCGAGATGTCTAAAGCAGGTTTTGACAGATTATCCTATAGCCTGCATAGTGGTGGTTTCATTCGTACGCAGATTGACTTTGCATCTTGCATCACACCCTTAGACACATAAAACAACCCGCCTTTTACGGAGTCCTGCATATGAATACCTTTCGCCTCGTTCAGTGGTTAGCCACCTCGATCGCCAGTATTGGTTTGCTTCACGGCGCTGCCCAAGCACAGACACCGGCACCCTATCCTAGTCGTCAGCTACAGTTAATCGTTCCCTTCCCCGCGGGCGGACCCACCGATATCGTGGCGCGACTCTATGCTCAACAACTGTCAAAGCTGGCCGGACAGCCCGTCGTTGTGGAAAACACGGCAGGTGCTGCAGGAATGATTGGCACACAAAATGCCGTACGTGCCGAACCCAACGGCTACACCATTCTTTTTAGTACCGCTAGCACCAGCGTGATGAATGAAGTCGTCCGTAAAAAAGTACCCTATAACTTCCAAAAAGATTTCTCGATGATCGGCTTAATCGCCGATGCGCCACACCTCTTGGTGGTCGGCCCCTCCGTTCCGGTTAACAACGTGGCAGAACTCATCGCGCTTGCGAAAAAAGAACCCGGCAAACTGAGCTATTCCTCGGCAGGTACAGGTAGCATCGTACAGATGGGTGCCGAACTCTTTCGTACTCAAACCGGCACCGAACTCATGCACGTTCCCTACAAGGGAGGTGCACCCGCGACCTTGGCTGTGTTGCGTGGCGAGGTCACACTCAACGTCAATGATCTGAGTACCTTCCAGGCGCAAATTGCCGAAGGTAAACTCAAGCCCTTGGCTGTTGCGCATACCAGCCGCCTGAAGCCCTTACCAAATGTGCCAACCTTTACAGAACTCGGCATGCCAGGGATTGTGTCAAGTTCTTGGTGGGGCATTGCAGTCCCCGTGAAAACGCCTGCTGCGATTCAAACAAAGTTACGCGAGTGGAATCAAAAAATTGTCACAAATCCAGAATATGTTGCCCGCTTGGCTGAAATGGCGTTCGAACCTATCAATATGACACCCGAGCAAACAAAAGTCTTTATCGATGCCGAAATTAAAAAATGGCAAGCCGTCGCAAAAGCCGCCAACATTCAATTGGATTAATCATGACTGATACTGCTTTGATTTTGCGTGACCTTGAGTCGCTAGATACCAATACAGTCTCTGACGCGCTCGATTTTATGGGTCTGCCTGGCGCAACCTTTGGTTTGAGACCCTTGTGGGACTGTCCGAAAATCGTCGGCCGTGCGGCGACGATTTTGTTAGGTCCTAAACAAGGCACAGCTCCTACGGTGCATCTGATCACTCCCGTAATCACCAGCATCACGACCGATGACAAAATCCTCGTGATCGCAGGCGGTCCCGAAGGCATTTCCTGCTGGGGTGACATTTTGGCAAATGCCTCCAAGATGAAAGGCATCAGAGGCTCTGTCATTGATGGCGTCAGTCGCGATATCGAAGGCAGCGAATCTATCGGCTACCCCGTCTATGGACGTGGTGTGACCATGATCAGCGCTCGTAATCGTATCATTCAGATCGACTCTGGTAACCCCGTACAAATGGCGGGTGTGACCGTTCATGAAAACGATTACGTGATTGCAGATCGCTGTGGGACCGTATTTATTCCGGCAGCCAAAGTCGAGGAAGTGATTGCTTTAGGTCAGCGTATTGCCGCCCGTCAGGACGGCATGGTGCAAGCCGTGCGGGCCGGACAGTCTGTCGAAGAAGTCATGCACGACAAAAAGTTCGAGGCCATCCGGCACGGCTAAACCCCTCAAGCGGTCAGGCCGACCGTCATCCCGCCACAGACATACAACAGTTGGCCTGTCAAAAAGCCTGCTTTGCGATCCAGAAACATACGGACCACATGGGCGATTTCCTCAGGTTCGCCAAAGCGTCCCACAGGAATCGATTCTGCAATCTTTTTGGTTTGAGGCAAATCTGGCGGATTGTTGGCTAAAAAAAACTCTGTCGCAATCGGTCCCGGAGCAATCGTATTGACCGTAATGCCGTCGGCCGCTGTCTCCAAAGCCCAGGTGCGCGTCATCCCCGCCAAGCCCGCCTTGGTGCCCCCATAGATCGTCCGTCCGGACTTTCCGAGTGCGGCACGACTGCCAATATTGACAATGCGGCCAAACTTATGGGCGCGCATCGCCGGCAAGACGGCCTGCGTCATGATCAACGGTGCAATCATGTTGAGCGACATCATGTCCTCGATTTGCTCGACAGTAATGTCCTCAATCTTGCCGAGATGAATCATGCCGGCATTATTGACGAGATTGAGGATGTCTTTTTTAGCGGCCCAGTCAAACGCCGCCTCACGAGCGCGTTTGGGATCGCCGAGGTCGACGGATTCGAAAATTTCGCCTGGTAACAACTGCGCGGGTGCGGTCCGACTAAAGTTAATGACTTCGTAGCCATCCTCAATCAGTGACCGCACCACAGCGCGCCCAATTCCCCGGCTACCGCCGGTCACGAGTGCTGTGGTACCTGTCATTTTATTGCGCCTTAATGTCGCGTTCTTTGATGAGCTTGCCCCACTTGGCACGCTCGGCCGCTTCGAATTTGGCCAAATCAGGACCAAACAAGTTGCCCGGAACCGCTGCCAGACGCTCATACGCCTCGATGACTTTAGGTGACTTCAGGCCAACGCGAGCCGCTTCGATCAGCTTGTCCATCACAGGCTGTGGTGTGCCCTTTGGGGCGTAGATCGCAAACCAAGCTGTGACATCAAAGCCTTTGACACCACCCTCTGCAAAGCTTGGCAAGCTTGGCATCATCGGCGTGCGCTCAAGAGAGGTCACCGCAATACCGCGGATGCGCGAACCATCTTTAATCTGAGCGATCGAACCCGACAGGTTATCAAACAACAAATCAATCTGACCGCCGATCAAAGCAGGCATCGAAGCAGATACACCTTTGAAAGGCACATGGAGTAATTCAACACCCGCCATGGCCTCAAAATATGCACCCGTTAGATGAGGTGACGAACCGATACCGGGCGTGCCATAGCTCAGTTTTTTATTTCCGGCGGCACGCGCAGCCGCAATCACATCTCCCAGATTTTTCCATGGGGAATTAGCAGACACCACCAAGACGTTGGGTGTGGTGGACACTAGAGCAATCGGGACTAAATCTGTCGCTGGATCAAATTGCATCTGGCTATAAATAAACTGATTGATTGCCTGCGAACCGATCGTACCCAGGCCAAGCGTGTAACCATCGGGCTTGCTGCGGGCGACTTGCGTCAAGCCGACGTTACCGGCAGCCCCTGGTTTGTTCTCGACAATCACGGTCTGCTTAAGCGTCGCTTCCATTGCCTGAGCGATAGAGCGTCCGAAGATATCTGCGGCACCCGCAGTCGGGTAAGGCACAATTAAGGTCACTGGGCGCGTAGGGTAATTTTGTGCGTGGGCAACCCCAAGCGTGGCGGCGCCTAGTGCGAAAGCAGCCGTGATGGCGCGGATGACGAAACGCGTTGATTTCATAGTGTCTTGCTCCTTTAAACGTACGCTTTTGGATAAGCGTTTGTCATGCGTAATATTCAAATAAAAAGTGCGTAAATTAGTACTATAGTAATAGTTCTACAAGATCACTATAGCAGCACACAGTCGATCGCTGCATAAAGTTCCTTTGAGGCAATCCATGTTTTTTTCTGAACGCATGGCCTTACTGGCCAAGAGCCATGGCCAGCATCCTGCGCTGATTGACCAGGATGTCACCACGACCTTTGCCCAGTTACATGCGCAATCCTTGCAATTAGCGGGCAATCTCGCGCAGATGGGGATCGGCCCCCAGGACCGCGTCGCAGTCTGGCTGCCTAATTGTCTAGCGTGGCTACAAACGTTTCTGGCATGCGCGCATCTCGGTGCGACAGTCTTGGCTGTCAACACCCGCTTTCGCAGCCAGGAAGTTGCAGATATCGTTGGTCGCGGCAAAGCGGACTGGCTGCTGATGTGGCCCGACTTTAAAGGCATCGCCTTCGCAGATATTTTGGCAGATGTGCCCGCAGAAGTATTGTCTAGGCTGCGCGCCATCATGACGCTTGGCGACATACAGGGCTCGGCCACGCAGGCCATCGCAGCGCGCGGCTACAAGGTCTTAAGCTACCAGAACTTGCTCGACACCCCTTGCACTCCACCCCCCGCGTTTGGCAATGCTGGTGTGCTGTGCTTTACCACCTCGGGCACAACCTCTTTACCCAAATTTGTCTTGCACGATCAGACAACCCTGATCAAGCATGGCGACATCATGCAGCAAGCTTATGGGTATGATGCGCACAGTCGTATTTTAGCGAGTGCACCTTTTTGCGGAGCCTTTGGCTTTTCGACACTCACGGGCGGACTCGTGACGGGATGCACGACGGTCAGCGAACCTGTATCGGATACGCACAGCACCTTGGCGCAAATCCGCAAGCATCGCGTGACCCACACCTATGCCAATAATGAGTCAATTTTGAAACTCTTCGAGGCAGCCGCCTCTCCTGCTGACTTTGAAAGCTGCAAACTGTTTGGCTTTGCGAGTTTTTCCCCCGCAATCAACAGTTTGCTTGAACAAGCCGAACGCAATCACGTTGAACTGACTGGTCTCTACGGTTCGAGCGAACTTCAAGCACTTGTGGCGGCTCAGCCCACGGATGCTTCTTTAGGAGACACGAGCGTCAGATATTTGTCGGGTGGACGTTTGATTCACCCTGAGGCTCGTGTGCGGACGTCAGACCCAGAAACAGGTCGTACCCTCAAGCAAGGCGAGTCAGGCGAAATCGAAATTTATAGTCCCAGCCGCATGGTGGGCTATCTGGATCAACCCGAAGCGACGAAAAAAGCCCTCACTCCTGATGGCTATTTCAAAACAGGCGATTTAGGTTATGCAATAAGCGATCGCCAGTTCGTGTTTCAAACACGGATGGGCGACTCGATGCGCCTTTCTGGATTTCTCGTCAACCCTGCCGAAATCGAACAAGCGATCGAAAAGCTGCCTGGTATCAAAGCTTGTCAAGTTGTAGGGGGCACTCTTGGTACCAAAATCTTACCCGTCGCTTTTGTGATTTTGCAAGACGGCGCGCAGCACGATCCGACCGGCTGGACCCAAGCATGCAAGCGCATCATGGCGGGCTATAAAGTACCCGTACATTTTGAAGTCGTCACGGTTTTTCCATCGGTCGAAAGCGCGAATGCTGTCAAAATCCAAAAAAATAAATTACGCGATATGGCCGATGCCTTGCTGGCGAAGCAGGGATGAAACAAGCCCCCGGCCTCCTCTATGCAAGAAGTCCACAACCCTTGTATTTGCAGGTGGCCACGATCGTACGGCGCAATATCGAACGTGGAGTCTGGCCACGCGGTCACCAAGTGCCCGCGCTTGAAACACTCGTCGACACGCTTGGTGTCTCGCGCGCGACAGTCAGGCAAGCCTTTGGACTGCTTGAGCGCGAAGGTCTGATTCATCGCTCCAGAGGCTCAGGCACCTATGTCAACGAGAGTATTCCAGAAACGCACAAACTCACCTTACCCAAAACTTGGGCCGATACCGTCGCGCTATCAAAGGAGCTTGGTACCACGACCCTGATGGAGTCCAATGCCGATGTTCCGCTCCCTCTGCTCGGCATGGAGTGTCCCTACCGGACGAATGGGCGCTTTCAGTATTTGAGAAGAATTCACACCACATCGTCGGGTCCCTTTTGCTACACAGAAATGTATCTCGAACGCGACATTTACCGCCAACATCCGGCTCGCTATCGTCACTCGACCGTTGCACCCATTTTGCATGAACTGCATGGTGACAAACTCACCCATGCCGGACAATTACTCACTATTATCGAAGCTGGTGCGGACTCCGCCGAAGCCCTGCACTTACCACTTTCCGCACCCGTCGCCGAAATGCGCAGATATGCCTGTATCGGTGAGCAGGTGGTGTATTTTGCGCGACTAGAGATTCCGACGCGCTATGTGCAGATGAAATTTGATCTTCTTGGAAATCAATAAATGTTCAATCCTGATTCGCTCAAGTTACCGTTTTTCGATGAGAGCCATCGCGCGCTTTACGCTGACGTCAAAACCTGGGCGAGC
>JBIKOQ010000065.1:0-6990 GCA_044357955.1 Burkholderiaceae bacterium
TTGCGCCATTTTGACTGGATCGGGTCCAATATTGCTTTGTCCATCGCTCAACAAAACGATCGCGAAGGATTTATTCGAGCCCGGAGCCACTCTGGCTGCGGCATTAGGCCGCCGTGTCATGTCTAAAGGTCTGCCAGTATCGGTGGGAGGAGAGGGGCGATCGGCATCAGTCAGTATCTTTTGCACATCAATCCCGGTTCCTGGTAAGAGCTCTGTCAGTGCAATCAGGATGCCGCTACCTAATGCAGAGCCGGTTTGTAATGGGAGTCTTTCGATGATATTTCTGAGACTGTCTCTATCCGCTGTGGGGGGGTGAGAGAGGGCGGCGGTACTGGCGATTGTGACGATGCCAATTTTGACTTGGGGCGGCTGTGCAGCGATAAATTGAGTGATTGCAGCTTGAGTGGCTTCGATTCGGCTTGGCGCAATATCTTGTGCACCCATACTGCCCGAAGTGTCGATGGCCAGCATGACACTTTCCATTCTTGTGGGCAGCATTAAAACAGCTCTTGGACGAGCAAAACTGATCATCAATGAAATCAATCCCAGCAAAAATATCACTGCCAGTCCGTACTTAAGCCATGCGCTAGATTGTTTATGATGGACTTGAAAAGCAGCTGTTAACAAAGATTTTTTTTTATGATGAAGTGCTGACAGACAATAGAGGCTCACCATTAAGGGGACTAACGCAAGCATCCAGAGCATCGAGGGCCATATAAAACTGAATGAATTGAACGTAGGCATTTAGTTTAGATCTGATCCATACTGGAGGGTTGCGATGGGATATGATTTTTTGAATGATCTCGTCTGATTTGTGATTTTCTTTTACGTGCTTGAAGAAACCGAATTAATGAGCGATCAACGGCTTCACCAGTATCTAATTCAATACAGTCAACGCCAGATTTTTCTAATGTTTCGTGAAGCAATCTTTCAACATTCTGTGCTTGCGCAGCAAACCGTTTACGAAATCCGGCATCATCTGAGTCGATGAATACTTGCTCACCTGTTTCGATATCCTCAACGAGGAGCATGCCATATTCGGGTAGCGCACTCTCCATTGGGTCCATGAGCCTCGCTGCAACAACGTCGTGTCGATTTGCCAAAGGTTTGAGTGTGGTCTCCCAGCCAGGAGCACTAATGAAGTCAGAGACAACAAATACCGTGGATCTTCTTTTAATGACGGCTTGAGCGAGATTAAATAAATCATTGAGATTTGTTTCGCCGCGAAGCGCGGTGTTGTTCGGACTTTGCATGCGGTGAATCAAATGCAGTATGTGCGCTCGGCCCGTTCGAGGCGGGATAATTCCTTGAGTCAACGAGTCAGGTCCTTCGTAAAGGATCGCTCCGACACGATTTCCATGACGTGTCAAGAGGCGCGCCAATGTCGCCACATAATGCAAAGCAAGCATTCGCTTTGTTACCTGACTTGAACCAAAGTTGATCGATCCTGTGAGATCGACAAGAAACCAAGCCGTGATTTCGCGTTCCTCCAAGTGTTCACGGACGTAGGGTGTATGCATCCTCGCTGTCACGTTCCAGTCGATATGCCTGACATCGTCTCTAGCCTGATACTCTCGTAGGTCTGCAAGCATGAGGCCTGCACCGCGAAACAGTGTTCGAAAATCTCCCTGGAGTTGACCATCTAACCTTTTGACTGTTGTCCATTCCAGTTGTTTTAATAAAACGTGAGGATCTGAAAGCGGTCCCGAGCCAGCATGCAGGCTAGATGTTTGAATTTCAGGGTCTGAAGGTTGACCTTTTTTAAGAAAATCGAACATGATGATCCAAAGGTTTTTCTGGTACGGGAATGGCTCTCATAATCTGTTCAATGATGGCATCCGCAGTCAGTCCTTCGGAGAGCGCTTCGTAGGAGAGGACCAGACGATGTCTGAGTACATCCGGGACGAGATCTAATACGTCTTGAGGTAATGCGTAGGATCTGCCTCGTAAAAAACCGAGTGCACGCGCACCCTCAATCAGTCCGATGGTCGCGCGCGGGCTTGCGCCAAATGTCAGACTATCGCTTAGTTGAGATAGTCCCGCACGTGCGGGGTCCCTGGTCGCTGCAACAATCTTGACCGCATATTGAATGAGGGCTGGATCCACATAGCCAGAACGAGAACGTTGTTGGAGTTGTTGAATTTGTTCGATCGAGGCTACCGGCTGGATATCGATTGGCGGGCCAATCACACGCTGAACGATGACAAATTCTTCTTCGTCTTTTGGATAATCGATCTGGACTTTCATCATAAAGCGATCAATTTGTGCTTCAGGCAACGGGTATGTTCCCTCTGTTTCGATCGGATTTTGAGTCGCCATGACCAAGAATGGCGTAGGTAATCGATGGGTATGCCCGGCGATCGTGACTTGACGCTCTTGCATGACCTCAAGCAAGGCACTCTGCACTTTGGCGGGAGCACGATTGATTTCGTCGGCCAGGAGCAAGTGAGCAAATACTGGACCCAACACCGTACTAAATTCGCTTGTTTTTTGATTGTAGATTTGCGTGCCAACAAGATCCGCAGGTAGCAAATCGGGAGTGAATTGAACGCGTTTAAAAGAGCCTTGAATCGCTTTGGATAGCGTGTTAACAGTTAATGTTTTAGCGAGCCCGGGGACACCTTCAATCAGCAAATGGCCTTGAGAAAGCATCGCGATCAGCATGCGTTCAAGAAATTTATCTTGACCGACGACAACGCGTTTAACTTCGTAAAGCACGCGTTCCATGAGAGAGGCTGATTCAGCCGAGGACTGTAAGGATCGACCACCGCTCCAGGCTTGTGTATCTTGCATCGTCAAACTCTCTTTCGATAAAGTTAAAAAGGAGGGATCCCCAACGCGGCACCAGCACTTTCAATCGTGACTGCAAACCCAATGCCGGCAAACGTTTTTAAACTGCCGGGATTCATAATGGCCGTCACGATACCCAGCACTTCGCCAGCCATGTTGACCAAAGGTCCACCCGAATTACCTGGGTTGGCGGCGGCATCGAATTGAATGAGTCCTTTGAGAACGGGACTATTTTCAGGTTTGTATTCTCGATTGAAACCAGAAATGACGCCTCCTGAAACAGAGGGTCCGTAACCGAAGGGAAATCCTATCGCAACAACTTCATCACCGATTGAGCTTCCTTGACTCGTACCTAACGTGGCGGGTTCAAGATCATCTGGGATGAAAAGGGGCTTGATTGTCGCGAGATCTTTGTCTTTTTGTGCTGAGACTAAAACAGCGGGTGACTCCAAACCATCTGAAAACGTCACGATTAATCTAGGTGCATTGGCCACCACATGAAGGTTAGTCAGAATTGTTCCGTCCTCTTTAATCACGACGCCAGTGCCGATGCCTAATTCCTGATCGGAGATTTGCGTACCTCCCATCGAAGAAAGGAAATCTGTGCGAATGCGTACGACGGACGGCGCCACGATCGCAGCAGCCTTTGCAGTTCGGGAAGGCAGCTCTTTTGTAGAGAGTGTGTGAAGCACCGCCGCATCGATCTGCTCTTGAGATATCGCGAGAACTGGAGACGCACTCAACTTATAAGCTAAGAATAATATAGTGACGAGAAGCATACCGATGATGAGAATCAGCAGACGTTCAGTTAATATTTTTTTTCTGACAGTCGAAGGAGAAGCAGGCTTGTCGACTTGCGTTTGAACGGGCTGCACTAAGGCAGCCTCAGCATGATTGGGCGATGAAGGTATGCGACGGCTATAGAGTGCAACGCGTTTCATCATGAACTCAATATCATCGAGCGGTGATAAAGTGTGACTTATCATAACGCTGAGAAACGATTCATGCGTCTTATTTGGCCGGAATTTTTGTGGTGTTTTGTTTTGACCCTGCTTCTGTTGCCAGTCGCCTATGTTTGGCTCTTGCGGCGCAAGCAGAGGGTGGCACTGTCGTTTTCCAGCATTTCTGTTATGCGTCAAGCCCAAGGCCCATGGGGTGTTTGGCGACGCCATGTCCCCCCGGTATTGCTTTGGTTGGGGCTCTTGCTCGCGACTTTTGGACTGACGCGGCCGACTGCGCAGGTCACCCTCCCTGCGGATTACATGACCTTGGTACTGGCGATTGATGTGTCGCGAAGCATGCTCGCTGAGGATGTTGAGCCAAACCGTATGAAAGCCGCGCAAGCGACAGTGAACGGCTTCTTGCAAGAGTTGCCACGCAATATTCGTGTCGGCATCGTGACTTTCGCGGGTACCGCTCAACTGGTGCAGCAAGTCACCGATAATCGGGAAGATTTGATTGAGGCGGTTGATCGCATTCAAGTACAACGGGGAACTGCGACCGGTAGCGGTCTTTTACTGGCACTTGCTACGCTCTTGCCCGATTCGGGCGTAAATGTGCAGTCGGCGATATACGGCAATGATTTTGCGCGCCGGAACATTGGAGGAGAGGGTGGAAGCGTCCAGCGAACAGCCGTACCCTCGGGATCCTATGCTAATGGCGCAATTATTTTAGTGTCTGATGGTCGTCGCACGCACGGTCCCGATCCATTAGCCGCGGCGAAACAAGCCGCTGAACGCGGCGTGCGCGTCTACACAGTCGCCTTTGGAACACCTTATGGCTTTATCCCCGGCTGGGATGGCAATAATTTTTTTACGCAAGTCGATGAGCGATCATTGCAAGCTGTCGCGGCAATCACCGAAGCAGAGTTTTTTCGTGCGGAAGACTCTAAAACGCTTGATCAGGTGTACAAACACCTTTCGAGCAAATTTTCTCTAGAGCGCCGGCATACCGAAGTGACTGCGCTTTTTGCAATGGCAAGCGCATTATTTATTGTGCTGGCGGCCGTACTTTCATTGATCTGGTTTCGCAGGGCGACCTGAGATGCGGGCGGCCTCATACAAAGCTCAGTTCAAGATCGAAATTAAACTGCTGTAATCGTCTTTCCATAGTTTGAAGTTTTTAGGTGCTTCGATATCGTTGGCATTGACGAGTTGTACGTGCTTGAAGAAGTTTTTATCCTTACTAATCAAGGCCCATTCAGAGCGATAACCGTCGTTACCCGCCGTGCCTTCGTGGGTGACAACTTTGACGTCTTGGCCAAACGCATCCGCGGCGGATTTCACTACGGGTTTCAAATTCAAAAATCGGTTCGTAATGTGAAGAGCCAGAACACCATCAGGCTTGAGGTGTCTGAAATAATGACTAAATGCCTCCTTGGTCAATAAGTGAACGGGCACTGAATCACCTGAGAATGCATCAATGACCAATACATCGAATTTTTGATCTGGCTCCTGTTCGAGTCTTAAGCGTGCGTCACCGAGCACATACTCCATGATCGAGGGGCTCTTTGAAAGGAACGTGAAGTGTTTCTTGGCGACATCGATGACAGTCGGATTGATTTCATAAAAGCGATATATATCGTCTTTTTTACCGTAGCCCGCGAGTGTCCCGACGCCTAAGCCCACTACGCCCACTTTAATGGGAGTGGGTGAGTCTGACTTAATCAGAATGGCTTTGCCGACACCACTCTCGCGCACATAATAGGTTGTAGGTTCGAGTGCTTTCTTAGGATCGATAAACTGGCTGCCGTGGCTAATTTGGCCGTGCTGCATGGTCTTGTAGCCACTTTTTTCATCGGTATAAACTTTCAAGGTGCCATAAAAGTTTCTGTGAGTGAATTCGATGCCAGTCGAATCCCGCATATGATCATTGATACGGATCGCGCTGATCACCACCAAGAATCCAAGCATACCCACTGCAGTTACGGTTCTTAAACCCGACGTTTTAAAGTTGTTTTTTGGTAAAAATATAAAGGCTACGACCAGACCGGACAAAATGATTCCGATAGAGAGTTCGTAATTTTCGGTGAACAAGGAGGGCGCAACAATACCGACAAAGAAACCTCCCATCACGCCGCCAACCGCCAACATCAAGTAATAGGTGGTTAAGTATCGCGAGTTTGGTTGTTGACGCGCAAGTTCGCCATGACACACCATGCAAATGATAAAGAAAGAAAAGAGGTTGATGCCCATCGACACAAGCACTGGTAATTCATTCAAGCCCATCGTGGGTAAATATGTCAGTACAAACAGTGCGACGACAAACAGGGGTAGGAAAATTTTGCGTTGATACCAACTGCTATTTTCAAAGCAAATAATGAAAGACAAAAGATACAAGGCGAGTGGTGCGACCCAGATCATGGGGATGGGGGCGATATTTTCCGTCAGGAAACTCGTATCCGCGACCATCAAGATAGAGGGGCATGCCGCGAGCAAGATCCAGATCAGTAGTTGTAATGCTTTGGGCGGGCGAGAGGTGTCTGATTCGGATTGGACCAACGCTTCGCTGTTGCGATTGCGCCAAGCCAAGATACCGCAGGCGGCGACAAAAATTAGATACAAACCAGACCAACTATAAGACTGCCATTTGGTGGGAAGCGCAGGCTCAAAAGCAATCGGATAGGCCAGCAAGGCCAGCATCGAACCAAAGTTGGAGAGGGCGAACAAACGATAGGGAATGCCACCGGTTCTTTCTCGTGCAAACCAGGCTTGAATGAGGGGACCCGTCGTGGATAAAACGAAATAAGGCAGGCCAATCGAAACAAGCAATAAGCCTAGAATCTGAAGAGTAGGATCTTCGCTGCCATCAGGTTTCCACTGTTCACTGGCTGCAAGGGGGAGAAGCGACAAGCTGATCAGGAGCAAGGTAATGTGAAGGATGCTTTGCTTGAAGGGGCTTAAAGCTTTGACGATCCAGTGCGAATAGACATAACCAAAAAGCAAGGTTGCTTGAAAAAACAACATGCAAGTCGTCCATACGGACGCCGAGCCGCCAAACCAAGGCAGAATCATTTTGCCGATGAGGGGTTGCACTTGAAATAAAAGAAAAGCGCTGAGGAAAATGGTCAAGCCGTAGTGGAATGTCAGGCGAAGGTTATATTTCATTTGTTTTTATAAGAAGAAAGTTCAGATCGCTCAAGCCGATCACATCCAGAAATCGAAATGAACCTTATCATACTTGCGCACGAATAAAGGCTAT
>JBIKOQ010000100.1:0-5952 GCA_044357955.1 Burkholderiaceae bacterium
GTTTGCTCCCCAAGTGCATGGGGTCTCCAAGGATGAGTCGATCGAGCGCGCGCGTGATTTGCTTAGACGAGTCGGTCTTGATCCCGTTCGCTTTGCAGAACGCTACCCGCACGAACTGTCCGGCGGTCAGCGTCAACGTGTCAATATTGCGCGCGCCTTGGCGTTGCAATCGCGACTGATTATTTTGGATGAGGCGGTCTCAGCGCTAGACAAATCTGTCGAAGCGCAAGTGCTGAACTTGTTGCTCGATCTCAAAGAAGACTTTGGTCTGACCTACGTCTTTATCAGCCATGATTTGAATGTGGTGCGTTACATCTCGGATCGTGTGATGGTGATGTACCTGGGTCAGGTGGTCGAGATCGGTGACTGCGAAACACTCTTTGAGACACCCCAACACCCCTATACCCGCGCGTTGCTGTCCTCCGTGCCCTCGATGGATCCGGACAATCGTACGGAGGAGCCCCCTCTGGCAGGCGACCCACCAAACCCCATCAATCCTCCCTCAGGCTGTCGTTTTCATACGCGTTGTGTGCATGCCCAAGCGGTCTGTTCAGAAAAAATGCCGCCTCTAGCCATGAGTAAAGACGGGCATGGTGTGGCTTGTCTCATGCACGTCGTCAACAGTGGTCACACTGAGGCGCCCAAAGCCGCTCAGGAGGCCGCATCATGACTCAAGAAAAACCTTTTATTGATATTCGCAATCTGACTGTCACGTTTACCGGGGGTCGTAAACCCGTCCGAGCCGTTTCGGGTGTCAACCTGTCCGTCAAACGTGGCGAAGTTGTTGCACTGATCGGTGAGTCAGGTTCCGGGAAAAGTGTGACCTTGCGTTCAATCCTGCGACTCCACAACGAACAAAAATCCAAGCTTGAGGGCCAAATTGTCGTGGGCGATCAGGATGTCGTCACGTTATCCAATGCGGATCTGTCGGCGTTTAGGGGGAAAGTCGCTTCCATGATTTTTCAAGAGCCCTTGCTGGCCCTTGATCCTGTCTATACCGTGGGCGAACAAATCATCGAAGCTATTTTGCGACACGAGAACATTGGTAAAGAGGCTGCGCGTGCGCGTGCTTTATCGCTGTTTGAGCGTGTCCGTATTCCGAGTCCAGAGCGCCGCTTAGATGCCTACCCGCATGAGATGTCTGGCGGGATGCGACAGCGCGCCATGATTTCTTTGGCCTTGGCCAGTCAACCTCAGCTCTTGCTGGCGGACGAGCCCACCACGGCGCTTGATGCTACGGTGCAGATTCAGATTCTGCTGCTGCTGCGCGAGCTTCAGCGCGAGCTTGGTCTCTCGGTGATTTTTGTGACCCACGACATTGGCGCAGCCGTCGAGGTCGCGGATCGTATTGCCGTGATGTATGCAGGTCGTATCGTTGAAGAAGGCACTACACGGACGCTCATGCGCACACCTCGTCATCCTTATACGCGGGCCCTGCTCAAGAGCTTAGCGCATGGCAATGTCGCTAAAGGCACGCGACTGGAGACAATCCCGGGATCGCCGCCTGATCTGAGCAATTTGCCGCCGGGTTGCGTATTTGCGGATCGCTGTAGCTTAGCGCTTGACTCATGCCGTGAGAGCGTCCCTGAGATTATCAAGATCACGCCTGACCATAGCGCGCGCTGCCATCGCACGGATCAGACGGCTATCGCCGTCTAAGCTAAAAAGGCTCTGCAAGGTGGGCAGCATAAAAACTGCCTCACCTTTTAGAGCCTTTCACTGCAGGGTGCGTTCAAACACGAACTTGCCCTCGCGCCAATCGACGGGAACCACGTCTTTTGGACCAAACTTACCCTGAAGTATCAGCTTGGCAATTGGATTTTCCAACTGCTGCTGAATCGAACGCTTGAGCGGCCTTGCGCCAAATACGGGATCAAAGCCCTCTCGTGCAAGTTCGGCGAGTGCGGCATCCGATACCTCAAGACGCATTTCCTGCTGCTCCATCCGTCGTGCCAGACGATTGATCTGAATCCCTGCGATCTTTTCAATATGCTGGCTTTGCAAGGCATGGAAAACAACGACCTCATCGATCCGGTTCAAGAACTCTGGTCGGAAGTGCTGTTTAAGCTCCTCCCACACGACTTCTTTGACGGCCTCGTAAGGCTTGCCGACCATCGCCTGGATATGCTGCGAGCCCAGATTCGATGTCATCACAATCACTGTATTGCGAAAGTCTACCGTACGACCTTGACCGTCGGTGAGGCGCCCATCATCCAACACCTGCAACAAAACATTAAATACATCCGGATGCGCTTTTTCCACCTCATCAAGCAGGATGACGCTATACGGCTTGCGACGCACCGCTTCAGTCAGATAACCGCCCTCTTCGTAGCCCACATAGCCTGGAGGGGCTCCAATCAAACGCGCGACGGAGTGTTTCTCCATAAATTCACTCATATCGATACGGATGAGATGCTCGTCAGAATCAAACATAAAGTCCGCGAGCGCACGGGTGAGCTCAGTCTTGCCCACGCCTGTCGGACCCAGGAACAAAAAGGAACCATACGGTCGTGACGGGTCAGACAAACCAGCACGGGAGCGACGAATCGCATCCGCGACCAAGCCAACCGCCTCGTCTTGTCCGATCACGCGATCGTGCAAGCGCTCCTCCATCTTGAGCAGTTTGTCGCGCTCACCTTGCATCATTTTCGACACAGGGATGCCTGTTGCACGAGACACTACCTCAGCGATTTCCTCCGCGCCGACCTGCGTGCGTAAAAGCTTGGGGCGCTCACCCGGCGCCTTCGCATCAGCAGAGCCCTCGGCAGCTTTGAGTCGTGACTCCAGCTCTGGCAAAGTGCCATACTGAATCTCCGCAAGCTTGTCGAACTGGCCTTTTCGTTGAAGCTCCGCCATCTCGGCGCGTGCGCGCTCGATTTCCTCTTTGATCGACTGCGTGCCTTGAACAGCGGCTTTTTCGCTTTTCCAGATCACCTCAAAATCGTTGTACTCCCGCTGCAGCTTTTCAAGCTCTTCCTCAATGATCTGGAAGCGACGCATCGACCCCTCATCGGTTTCCTTTTTAACGGCTTCACGTTCGATCTTGAGTTGGATAATGCGACGATCGAGTTTGTCCATCACCTCTGGCTTGGAGTCAATCTCCATGCGAATGCGCGAGGCGGCCTCATCAATCAGATCAATGGCCTTGTCTGGCAAGAAGCGGTCCGTAATGTAGCGATGCGAAAGCTCAGCGGCCGCCACGATTGCAGGATCTGTAATTTCGACGCCGTGGTGCAACTCGTAGCGCTCTTGTAAACCACGCAAAATCGCAATGGTTGACTCCACATTGGGCTCATCCACCAATACTTTTTGAAACCGGCGCTCAAGCGCTGCGTCTTTTTCAATGTATTTCCGATACTCATCGAGCGTTGTTGCGCCGATGCAATGCAGCTCGCCTCTCGCCAAGGCGGGTTTAAGCATGTTGCCAGCATCCATCGCACCTTCGGCCTTGCCAGCACCGACCATCGTATGGATTTCATCAATAAAAATAATGGTGCTGCCGTCGTCCTGTGAAAGCTCCTTGAGCACCGACTTGAGGCGCTCCTCGAACTCTCCACGAAACTTTGCACCCGCCAACAGGCTTGCCAAATCAAGCGACAGCACGCGCTTGCCCCTTAAGGACTCTGGCACTTCATCGTTGACGATCCGTTGCGCTAAGCCCTCGACGATGGCGGTTTTACCGACACCAGGCTCACCGATCAAGACAGGATTATTTTTAGTCCGACGCTGCAAAATTTGAATCGCACGTCGAATCTCATCATCACGACCGATCACGGGGTCAAGCTTTCCTTGACGTGCGCGCTCCGTAAGATCCATCGTGTATTTGGAGAGCGCCTCGCGATTGGACTCACCTTCTTGATCCTGCATAGGCGAACCGCCTCGTACGGCATCAATTGCAGCATCGAGAGCCTGCCGCTGGAGACCGGTTTCCTTGAGTGCGCGACCCACATCGCCCTTGTCCTCGGACAAAGCGAGAAGGAATAATTCGCTTGGAATATAGGTATCGCCTCGTTTTGCAGCCTCTTTATCGATACGCGTAAAAACAGATTGCAAGTCACGACTGACCTGAATATTGCCATCTCCACCTTTGACCTGGGGAAGTCCTTTGACAATGCTGTCTAGTGCCGGCTGCAAGCGATTGATCGCCACACCTGCGCGCGCCAAGAGGCTACCTGCCCCGCTCTCGCTGTCCGCAAGCAGCGCCGACAGGACGTGTGCAGGTTCGATATAAGGATGGTCATTACGAACGGCCAGACTCTGTGCATCGCCCAGAGCCTGTTGAAACTTGGTCGTTAATTTGTCAAAACGCATGGTGTTGCTCCTAACATGATGTGAGTGGCTTGTGGCCAATGTCCGTTAGTCGTTAAATCGGGGCGTTTCACCATATTTCAATAGCGCATCGAAGAAATGATCTGCAGTGATCCTGAGACTAACCTGCGTTAAAAGAACTTAGCTTGACTTAGATCAAAGATAGTCGCCAAGAGAGATACAATAGGTCAGTGACACTTTTTTTTGCCGCCCAAGCACAAGGAGTCTGGAACTCATGCTTAAACGCGTACCGGTCACCTCAGAATCAACGCATTGCTCAACATGCATGATGGGAAGCGTTTGCCTTCCGGTTGGCATGCCTTCAAGTGAAGTCGCCAAGCTCGATGAGCTCGTCAAAGAACGGCTGCGTGTCGAAAAAGGTCAGCCTCTTTTTCAACATGGTACGGCTCTTGATGCGCTCTTTGCTCTGCGTACAGGCTCAATCAAAACGCAGATCATCGAAGCCTCCGGCCAACAACAAATTACCGGCTTTTACCTACCCGGTGAAATTGTGGGTTTAGATGGTATGTTGGATGGCATCCATAGCTCGACCGCCATCGCCATGGAAGACTCTGAAGTCTGTATAGTCAAACTTGAAGATATCGATGAGATCAGCCGCTACGTGCCCTCTTTGCAGCACCAGGTCCGACGCCTCATGAGCAAGGAGATCGCGCGCTCTCATCAGGTTTTACTCGCGCTGGGTTCTATGCGCTCAGAGCAACGGCTTGCCGCTTTTTTGATTAATCTGTCCCAGAGACTGGCTGCGCTTGGCTACTCATCCACAGACTTCATCATGCGCATGAGTCGCGAAGAAATTGGCAATTATCTCGGATTGACCCTGGAAACAGTGAGTCGACTGTTTTCAAGATTTGCCCGCGAGGGCGTGATCCGTGTGAACCAGCGCGAAGTCAAAATTTTGGACATGGCAGCCCTCAACGAGCTTGTCGGCAAACCCTGTTAAATCCCTGTTGCTAGGTATTTAACAGATTACTTGTCCTCCAGAAACAACTCGGACCGAATGAAATCGAGCGTGATCTGTTTGGAAGACAATACTTCCTGACCGAGTTGCTGTGCCCAATACGCATGTCCTCCCCCCGCCCGAGCCCACTCATTAAGTCTGCGCGTAAACAACTGCAAGTCATACTCTTGCGTCACACCAATCGCACCGTGCACGGCATGCGCAACGGCAGTCACACGGGCGACGGACTGACTTGTTTGAGCTTTTGCTAAAGCAGACAACATCGGCGTGGGCTGCCAGTCCTTGCTACGACAAGCCATCTCAGTGGCCATGCGCGCACCAAAGACAAGTTCTGCCACTTCGCTGATTTGCTGTTGTAAGGCCTGAAAACGTCCAATCGGTTTGCCAAACTGCTCGCGTTGATTCGCATGCGCAAGCGTCATTTCAAACACGCGATCCGCGGCGCCCGCGATCAGGACTGCCACAGAAAGGGACATCAAAGATTCAAACTGTGGACTATCCCACTTGCCAAGCAAGCATCGATCTGCCACAGCCGCAGACCAATGCAAATCAGCATCTAGCGTTCCATGCCCTCCCGAAGGCGTGACTGTCGCCTCTGCGGACGGCAGCAGCCAAACCTGTTTACCTTGTTGCGCCAACACCCAGTCCGCAACAAGACCGAAGTT
>JBIKOQ010000066.1:0-6847 GCA_044357955.1 Burkholderiaceae bacterium
AAGGTAACGCGCACCGCTTTATCCTGTTGGATGGAATCCCTCAGGTTGTTAAAAAGACAAGGAATGACTGCAATGACCGCCAATACATTTAACGAATCCGCCGAAGGCGTCTATCTGATTACCGTCACGCCTTTCAAGGACAACGGAGATCTTGATTTAGTCAGCACCGATCGGATGGTGGATTTCTGCCTCGAGCGTGGCGTCACCGGACTGACGATTCTCGGCATCATGGGCGAAAATACCAAGCTCACCGCCGAAGAGTCCCGCCAGTTCACGCGCCAGGTTCTAGCCCGTGTACAAGGCAAAGTACCTGTCGTGGTTGGCGCTTCTTCTGCCGGTTTTGCGCCCATGAGTGAGCTCACCAAGAGTGTGATGGATATGGGCGCCGCTGGCGTGATGATCGCGCCCCCCTCGACCGTGCGCACCGATGACCAGATTTGCAGCTATTTCGATATGGTTAACGAGACCTTAGGACCCGATGTGCCCTGGTGCCTGCAGGATCACCCGACCTCGACCGGTGTGCAGATGTCAGCGGGCGTGGTGTTGCGTATTTTGAAAAACTCACCCACCTGCGTCATGCTCAAGCATGAGGATTTCCCCGGCTTGGCCAAGCTTTCAGCCGTGCGTCAGGCGATCGAAAAGGGTGATCTGCGCAAGATCTCCATCTTGACGGGTAACGGCGGCGGTTTGTTTTTACCCGAAGAGATGGTGCGTGGCGCCAATGGCGCGATGACCGGTTTTGCCTATCCTGAGATGATGGTTGACGTGGTCAAGGCCTTTAAAGCAGGAAACGTCGAGCGCGCCTTCGATATTTTTGATTGCTACTTGCCTCTGGCAAAGTACGAACAGCAGGCTGGCGTGGGCTTGGCAGTACGCAAGCACATTCTGGCGCAGCGTGGTGCCATCGCATCGGCCGCGGTCAGAAAGCCCGGTCCCAAATTGTCCGCACCCGATTTAGCGGATATTGCCCGACTGATTGCCAGACAAGAGAAAAAACTCGCTGCGTTGGGTTAATCCTGCGAGAATTCAAACCGTTTTAAACACACACACGATTAGTGACCCGGAGAGTACTCATGGTAGATATGCAACTTGATCCCAAGGTGAAAGACATCCTGGCAGGGATTTCCACCGCAACGTTGACAACAATTTTGCTCAAGAAAGGTTTGCGCAATGTCTGGATGCGTGGCACTAAGCCGATTCGTGCCGGTCAGCCGCGTCTGGTGGCTCGCGCCTTCACTCTGCGTTTCGTTCCGGCGCGTGAGGATTTAGCGACTCCCGAATCCTGGTCCTCACCCAAGTCGACGCGTGGAGCCATCGAAGACATGCCCGAAGGTTGTATCGCCGTCGTGGATTCGATGGGTGTGCAAGACGCCGGTATTTTTGGCGATATCCTGTGCGCGCGTATGGCCAAAAAGAAAGTCGCCGCGCTTGTGACAGATGGTGTGGTGCGAGATCTCGCGGGTGTGCTCGGCACAGGTTTGCCCGTTTGGTGTTCCGGTGCAGCAGCCCCTCCATCGGTAGCCGGTCTGACCTTCGTCGATTGGCAGCAGCCGATTGGTTGTGGTGGCGTTGCAGTGTTCCCCGGTGACGTCGTGGTCGTCGACGACGATGGCGCGGTGTTGATCCCCGCCGCGATGCTCGATGATGTTGTGACGAGCGCAGCGGCCCAGGAGAAACTGGAGACCTGGATTATGACTCAGGTTGAAAAGGGCCAAGCACTGCCTGGCCTCTACCCGCCAAACGCTGAAAACTTGGCTCGCTATAAGGCTGAGACAGGTCAGAAGTAATAGACAGTAGTGCGGGTATTATCGAGGGCCTGCGTGTATGCGCAGGCCTTTTTTTATGGGGCCGAACGGCTTGGATGTTCTGAGAGACCAGGCTTGGTTGCAGTAAAAGAACGCCAGGTAAACCAGATAATGCTGATGCTTGCGATGGCTGCTGCGACCCATTGGACTGGTTTGGTCTGCGGAAAATCAATGGTAGACGTCAAAAGAATCACCACGCCAACGACCCCCGCTGAACTGATGATCCGCATGAGCCATGATTGGGGAACCAAGGCGCGTGCCGGGATGGATTGTGTGAGCCCGGCGCCCGCGATCCCGCTAAACAAACCAATAGCCGCACCTGCACAGACATCGGCGGGCCAATGCGCACCGACTGCAATACGCGCTAAACCGGCCAGCGTCGCGACAACGAACAACCACCAATACGCACCACGCTTCGTAGGCTCTAACGCAAAATAAAAGGCTGTCAGAATCGCAAAAGCAGTCAGCGTATGTCCGGAAGGCATCGAGAAATGCGTGAGTGCTTTACCCAAAATATGAAAGCTCGCGGGATCCAGTAATGCAGCAGGACGCGGCATCTCAAGCGTATGTTTAAACAAATGAGAAAGCACACCAGAGATTGCGCCACCCACCAGCGCCGCGGTCAGAAGACGTGGCGCAAGTAACAACAGAGGACAGGCTAAAGCGAAAATGGCCCAGCCGTTGCCCAATATATTAAAACTCACCCAAAATAGTTCAGGCAGGCTTTGAGCGGCGTGATTCATCCATAGAAAGAGTTGTGGTTCGGGAGCAAATAACCACGACGTTAGCCAGACCACCAAGGGAACCAGGCACCAAAGAAAATCTTTTGCTTGAACGGTCTTCATGGTGGTCGCTTGCGTCATGCGCGCGCCGCATCGAATTGCACGGCGACTTTCTCCATCACCTGCGCGACAGAGATTGCCTGCATGCACACATTGTCAGAGCAAGGGGTCTTACGGTGATTGGCCGCGCTCACGCAGGGTGAGCAAGCGAGTTGTGCGGTGATAGGAATGGATTTGCCGAGTGAGCCGTACAGCGCAGGAGTTTCAGGTCCAAACAGTACGACAGTGTGCAGGTTTGTGACAGAAGAAAAATGACCGGGCCCCGAGTCATTGGTGACCATCACATCCGCAAGACTATAGAGCGCGGGGAGCTCTGAAAAGGATACTTGACCCGCAAAATTGAGGGCGTTGCTCACCTGAGCGCCGACAAGAACATTTTCAACATATTCAAACTCGGCGGGCGAACCGGTCAGGAGGATCAAACTATTCGGCCATTTGCGTTGCAGCTCAACAATCAGCGCTGAAAAACGCTCCGGTGCCCAACGACGCTGAACTAAAAGTTCGCTGGCATTCGGATTGACAAGAAAAAGAGGCTGTGCGTCAAGCTTGAACGAACATCGCGCCTGCTCAGCGAGCCTTTCAATACGCTCGAGTACATCGAACCGCACCTGTGGGTCGATCACAGCTTGCGCAATCTTGATGGCTGAATCAGGAATGTTGATTTTGCTGAAGGGCGTTTCTTGAGTGGTCGCAAAGGCCGCATGAACCAAGGATAAAAAGTTTTTGGCAATATGGATATGCGGGTTGTAGTGGACTTTGTGGGTCAACATGTCGCCGCGCCACAGACCTTCGCCATGAAAGATGTGATAACCGACTCGACGTCTCGCACCGCTTAAGCCAGTGAGTAGCGCCGTAAAGCGCGAAAAAAGCTCAAGATCGATGACCGTGTCGATCTTTCGCGCGCGCGACCACAGTAGAAACTTGAGCGTGTCGAGTGCGAGGCGCATCACGGAGCTTGAGTCGATTGTAAAGACGTTCTCAGGAGGTACCGTATTGAGCAAACTCAAGCTAGCCCGATTACTTTTAAAAATCAAAAAGAAAATCTCAGCGCCGCGCGCTTGCGTGGCGCGCATGGCTGGGTCAACAATGATCGCGCTTCCCATTTCAGAAAGCTCGATAAAAAGGACCTTGCGTGGAGCGGTGGATGCGCCACCAAACAGACGGGTGATCCAGTCCATCAACCATACGATGGGGGTCACAAGGGCGCAAAGCGGCACACCGACCCGGTGGTCGATGGTGCGCATGGTGTCAACACTGAGGCTCATAGACTGAATATTTTAATGATGTTTGTCGTACGCGTGCACTGGGTTCCCAGCATCCTCACGCTTTCGTCTCAACAGCGACACCGCACCAGGCAGATAGGTGACCAGCGTCACAATGCCAAAACTCACTGCCGCCAGAACGGTAATGCCACTGTCAATGCCCCAGAGTGCGAGCGTGGCTGACAGCGTGGCTTCGCGTAGCCCCCAGCCTGAAATGCTGATGGGTAGCATCATGAGCAAGCCCAAGGCAGGCATGCCAATCATCAAGGCAGAAAAGGGCGCACTCACCCCAAAGGCCTTCAGGCAGCACCAAAAACTCGACAGTGCTAATACATGCGTCAACACGGAAATAACGATTTGGGGAGCAATGTTGGGCCAGCCTAGCCCGGCTTTCAGTGCAAACATGGCCTGGGGCATACCGAGCTTGTTTAAAATGCGCTGTATCAGGTCGCGCGTCTTGGGTGTTCTAAGCATAATAGAGGCCAAGGCCGCGGCGCTGAACATCGCACCCAAGAGCCACCAACCCAGAGACTGTCCCCAGGGAGCGAGCATCGCGCCCCCTAAGATGAGGCCTAAGGCCCCCAAAATATTATTACCAAGCAAACCTAGGGCACGGTCCAGTCCGACACTAAAAAACCCCAGCCTCAGTCTCGGAGGGGCACGCTGCAAATGAACGGGTTGATGAAGCTCTTGATCCAGCGTTTGCTGAGGGGGGGAGTGCGCAGGCGTCTGGATGCTCCCCTGGTAGACGCGACTGCCCTCGATGGCGCGATAGCTGTCGCCACCAATGGTGCTAGGGAGCCCTTGATTAATTAAACCGCCCGCAAAATAAAGGGAGATGTAGTCGCGGACGGGTCGATAGAGTTTGACGCTGCGCATCAGCCAGCCCCAGCGCAATACGGCGACCAGATTGGTCAGTATCAGCACGACAAAGGCCAAGACGAACCAAAAAGGATTGATGGCGATTTTGGTGTCTCGCAAGGCTTGCCAGTCTATATTGCGCGTTGCGAGCCATAGCAGGGCAATGGAAAGCGCGATACGGATAAAGGGCCAAAGTTTTTTAAAAATATTTTTCAAGGGGAAAGAAGATCGCTTTATTGGCCATTTGGGGAGGTGCCCCATTGACGGCAGTGATAATAATCAAAGCGTGAAACTTGACGACCAAAGCGTTTGGCCTCAAAGGTGTCAAGCAGTCGACACTCTTTAAATTCACCGGCTTTGGTCGGAAGATCGAACTTAACTTGTGACCAGTTTACAAAAAGACTGTCCGTGTCGGGGGGAATTTGACCAAACCAGAGGTCGAATTGATCAAAACGGGTGTCCAGCACATGGACAGGCAAGGGGCGGGCATACCAGGCCAAGCGACTTGCTAAAGTCCAGTTGCGCACAGAGAGCGAGGATAAATCGTGCGTGCGAGCAAGTTCACGGGCCTTGAGGCCGGCTTCATCCCAACCCCACAGATCGGCGAGGGGGTTTTTACGAATAAGAGGGTGGTCTGCGGAGAGGCCCGGGATGCCGACAAAAAAAAGTGCGGCAAAAGCCACCAGACAAATCACAGCCTGCGCGCGTATAAAAGCCAGAAGAAGGGCCTTGCGTCCACTGGCCCAGCGCTGCGCGATTGCGAGTGCAGCAAAAGGCGTCACAGCCATCCAGGCCGGTGCCGTCCAGTGCGGCAGGCTGCCTCCACCGCCCGACATCAGGCCCGTCACCAAAAAGGGAATCAAGAAAAATAACAGCATGGGTGCAAGATGCCATTGCTTGGTTTGGATCACTTCACGGATCGCAAGATAGGCTCCAAAGACGAGTAGGGGACCGTAGGCGACCAGTTGAATTCCGGCAAAGGCTGCGAGTCTGCGAGCATGCCAGGCGCCGCCACTCCCGTGCTTGAGTTGATAGACAAAGGATATCCACTCATGCTGAGCGTTCCAGGTGAGTACGGGACTAATGAGCAAGAGTGCCACAAGCAAAGTGAGCCACGGACCTGGGGTCATCAGGACCCTCAATCCACGTCCCGCGAGCAATGCCACAATGACGGCCAGGGCAGGCAAGACGGCCGTGTATTTTGAAAGCCCAGCCAAACCGAGCAAGAGACCGAGTGTGAGCCATGTTGACCATGCATGGGGGTGGGTCAGGCCTCTTGAGTGCGGGTCGGTCGATGTGAGGCGCAGTGTGACCTGCATCAACAGCAGGACTAAAACCATGAGCAAGCTATCGGGTAGCAGACCAACAGCCAGAACATGCATTAAGGGTGCGAGCAACAGAAGTCCGATCGCCCAGAGTCCGACAGACTCACGCTCAACGCCAGCTTGCGACAAGCGCTCGTGTTGACGGTCGTACAGATTAAAAGCAAGATCTCGTGCCAGCAAACAGGCTGCCAGCCAGAGCAGTTGTGGAATCAAACGAATGATGCTGTCGGGCGCATCGAGCGCCACCAAGGGCCACTGAATCCAGCCTACGAGAGGAGGATGGTCGAAATAACTCCAAGCTGGAATCGCCGCATACATGACGTAGTGTGCTTCGTCTACGGACAGCGTCAGCAAATACCCAAACCCGAAATGAATCATCAACCCAAGAACGAGCAGAGTTTTAACATTGAGGTAGGGCGTCGCCGAGAGCTTCTCGGCGAGGTGGGTATTGAGGATAGGCACTGTGAGCGTTGCGGCCGAGTCTGCTTACTTGACCACAACAGGAAGGACGCGCCAGGTCACCTGTTTCTTGCCGTCTTCGGCCATCAGCTTGGCGTTTGCGCGCGTGGCAGTAAAGCCAGCAGGCAAATCGGTCGTACCAGTAATGTGTAAGTAGTGTTTGAATTTGACCTCGATGCGGGGCAGGGTCACTGTTTCGACACGACCGTTGGCATAGCGCCCCTCAAACGACAGTTCAAGCCAGCCTTTAAACTCCGGTCTTTGCGCATTTTCTTGCAGTAACCACACTAAAT
>JBIKOQ010000067.1:0-6835 GCA_044357955.1 Burkholderiaceae bacterium
CACCACGACATGGCAATACAAGTCCCCAGGATACGCGCCTCGAACACCCTTGATGCCTTTGCCACGCAGTCTGAATGTTTTGCCAGACTGTGTGCCTTCGGGAATCGTGATTTCAGCCTTGCCATTCAAGGTCGGCACCTGAATGTCACCGCCAAGCGCGGCGCTTGTAAACGGAATCGTGAGCTCGCAATGCAAGTCATCATTTTCACGCTGGAAAATCTTGTGTTCTTTGATGTGGATTTCCACAAACAAGTCACCCGGAGGTCCACCGTTGATCCCTGGCTCACCATTGCCGGAAGAGCGAATGCGCATCCCATCGTCAATACCCGCGGGAATTTTGACTTGTAGGGTCTTGTTGCGGCGTGTACGTCCGACACCATCGCACGACACACAAGGATCGGTGATTTCTTTGCCACTACCATGACACGTCGGACATGTTTGTTGCACGCTGAAAAAGCCTTGCTGCATGCGAACGGCACCCGAGCCTCCGCAAGTGCGACACGTCTTGGGGGTCGTGCCGGGTTTGGCACCACTCCCTTTGCAGACCTCACAATTTTCCCAGCTCGGCACACGAATCTCGGTGTCGAAACCGTTGGCCGCCTGCTCAAGCGTGATTTCCATGGCGTACTTGAGATCGGCACCGCGATACACCTGGGGTCCACCACCACCGCCACCACGACGACCCGCACCAAAAATCTCACCAAAAATATCACCAAAGGCATCGCCAAAACCGGCAGCCCCTGCGCCACCCATGCCTGCAGCGTTAGGATCGACGCCGGCGTGTCCATAACGATCGTAAGCTGCACGCTTATTGTCGTCAGACAAAATCTCGTAGGCTTCTTTCGCCTGCTTAAATTTTTCTTCGGCTTCTTTACTATCCGGGTTACGGTCCGGATGATATTTCATTGCCAGCTTGCGGTAGGCTTTTTTCAGCTCATCATCCGAAGCATTTTTAGCAACGCCAAGAATTTCATAAAAATCGCGTTTTGCCATGATCTCAGGCTCTTAAAGTCAAACAAAATGAAGTAAGGCAAAAAAATGCGCCCGGGATGCTCTAAAAGAGTCCCGGGCGAATCATATCGAAGGCTAAGCGATCACTTTTGATCGCGCTTGACTTCTTTGAACTCAGCATCGACGACGTTGTCATCGGTTGGCTTTGCACCTCCCTCCGGACCCGCGCCGCCCTGTGCTGCAGCTTGTGCGGCCTGAGCATCGGCATACATCTTCTCACCGAGTTTCTGAGACGCAGCCGACAAGGCTTCAACCTTGGTGTCAATCGCCGCTTTGTCCGCACCATTCTTCAGGGCCTCTTCGACCTCGGTAATGGCCGCTTCAATGGCAGTCTTTTCTTCTGCCGCGAGTTTGTCACCATACTCAGTCAAGGACTTGCGCGTGGCATGGACCAAGGCATCTGCACTGTTACGTGCCATCGCCAACTCAGCCATGCGGTGATCTTCCTCGGCATTCGCCTCAGCGTCTTTCACCATGCGCTGAATCTCGGCTTCGGTCAAACCTGAGTTAGCCTGAATCGTGATCTTGTTTTCCTTGCCTGTGCCCTTGTCTTTAGCGGACACATGCACGATCCCGTTTGCGTCGATATCAAAGGTCACTTCGATCTGTGGGGTACCACGTGCAGCAGGTGGAATGCCCTCGAGGTTGAATTCGCCCAGCGTCTTGTTGCCGGCTGCGATTTCGCGCTCACCCTGGAATACCTTGATGGTCACGGCAGGTTGATTGTCATCCGCAGTCGAAAACACCTGTGCATGACGGGTTGGAATGGTCGTGTTCTTGGTGATCATCTTGGTCATCACGCCACCCAGCGTTTCAATCCCAAGTGACAAAGGTGTCACGTCCAACAACAACACGTCTTTGCGATCACCGGCCAACACCGAACCCTGAATCGCCGCACCCGCAGCCACAGCCTCGTCAGGGTTGACGTCTTTACGTGGGTCGCGACCAAAGAACTCTTTGACCTTTTCCTGCACCTTGGGCATGCGCGTCATACCGCCGACCAAGATCACGTCATCAATATCGCTGACTTTGACGCCTGCGTCCTTGATGGCGATGCGGCAAGGCTCGATGGTGCGAGCGATGAGCTCCTCAACCAACGACTCGAGCTTGGCACGTGTCATCTTGAGGTTCAAGTGCTTGGGACCTGAGGCATCCGCCGTGATGTAAGGCAAGTTGATTTCAGTCTGCTGGCTGGAAGACAACTCGATCTTGGCTTTTTCAGCCGCTTCTTTCAAACGCTGCAAAGCAAGCACATCTTTGGAGAGGTCAACGCCCTGCTCTTTCTTGAACTCGCCAATCACGTACTCGATGATGCGCTGGTCAAAGTCCTCGCCACCCAAGAAGGTGTCGCCATTGGTCGACAACACTTCAAATTGCTTTTCGCCATCAACATCGGCGATTTCGATAATCGAAATATCGAACGTGCCACCACCTAAGTCATAGACCGCGATCTTGCGATCACCTTTTTCCATCTTGTCCATACCGAAAGCCAAAGCGGCTGCGGTCGGCTCGTTGATGATGCGTTTGACGTCCAGACCCGCGATACGGCCTGCGTCTTTAGTCGCCTGACGCTGACTGTCGTTGAAGTAGGCAGGCACTGTAATGACGGCCTCGGTCACTTCTTCGCCAAGAAAGTCCTCGGCGGTCTTTTTCATTTTGCGCAGGACATCGGCCGCCACCTGCGAGGGTGCGAGCTTTTTGTTCTGTGCTTCGACCCATGCGTCGCCATTGTCAGCTTTGACAATTTTGTATGGCATCAAATGAATGTCTTTTTGCACAGCGTCTTCGGAGAACTTGCGACCGATCAACCGCTTGACGGCGTAAAGCGTGTTGGTTGGATTAGTCACAGCTTGGCGCTTAGCGGGCGCGCCGACCAAGGTCTCGCCGTCTTCCATGTAGGCGACGATCGAGGGGGTCGTGCGGGCGCCTTCGGCGTTTTCCAGGATTTTGACCTGATTGCCATCCATGACAGCCACGCAGCTATTGGTGGTGCCAAGGTCGATACCGATAATCTTACCCATGGTGAAGATCCTTTAAAAAATCAGAATGAGATGAAATACTTGGATGAGAAGCAAATGGGGCCAAAATCATTGATTTCAAGCCCAAAACAACTGTTTTCATCCTGAAAGAGTCCAATGTGTTCAGGCTGCAACCGTCACCAATGCGGGCCTGAGCACACGATCTGCGATCAGATAGCCTTTTTGCAGGGTCATCACCACAGTGTTGGCTTCTTGTTCAGCCGGAACCGTCGCGATGGCCTGATGCTGGTGTGGATCAAATTTAGTCCCAGGCGCAGGGGAAATTTCCTTGAGATGATTGCGTTCAAAACCACTGACCAACTGTTTGAGAGTCATTTCAATACCGGAACGCAAGTCTTCCTGAGTCTGCTCGGACTGGGATAGGGCGGCTTCAAGGCTGTCCTTGACAGGCACCATACTCTCAGCAAAGGTCTCGATACCGAACTTGCGCGCCTTGGAGACCTCGTCTTGGGCACGTCGACGCACATTTTCCATTTCAGCGTGCGCACGCAGGACCTGATCTTTGTGCTCCGCGACCTGAACCAACACCGCAGCCAACTGGGCCTCGAGGTGGGCGACGGGATCGAGTTGCTCGAGACCCTCAGCCTGCTGGGTCTCGTCGCTTGAGGTCGTAGCGTCTTTGGGGGCTGCGTCGGACTTGGAATCAGCCGAACCTTGATGAGCCGTCATTAAACTTCTCCAGAAAATGCATTAGTAATTTTGCATTTGGGGCCAAAATCCCAAGATTCAAGAGAAAATATGAAAAATATCGCTCACTCTGAACGAATCGGCCAACCTTGAAGGTGTTCTTGAGCCATATCAGCCAAGCCAGTCAGCCATGCTGGATCGTCATTTAAAGCGGCAATATAACGAAACTGCTTTCCGCCAGCATGCTTGAAGGTTTCACCGACTTCGATCGAGATCTCTTCAAGCGTCTCCAAACAGTCCGCCAAAAAGCCCGGGCACACCACATCAATGTCGGTGATGCCTTCTTTGGCAAGTCGCTCGACCGTGGGCTCGGTGTAGGGTTCCAACCATTTGGCAGGCCCAAAACGGCTTTGAAATGTCACTAAGTACTGATCATCGGTCAAGCCTAAATGGGCGGCAAGCGCGCGTGCGGTCTCGTAAGAGTCTTTGCAATAGGGGTCGCCCATGTTCACGCATTGTTGCGGCAAACCGTGGAAACTCATCAAGAGCTTCTGCGGACGCCCATGTTGCGCCCAATACGCGGCGATTTTGTCGCCAAGGGGCTTGATAAAAGAAGGGTGCGTATGAAAACGCTTGATAAAGCGCATCGCCGGTTGGTCCCGCAACCGGGCCGCGACCTGCGTCACCGCATCCACGACAGTGGCGGTCGTACTGGAGGCGTATTGCGGATATAAGGGAACGACCAAAATGTGTTCGCAACCCCGATCGCGTAAAGACATCATTGCGCTTTTGATGGAGGGATTGCCATAGCGCATGCCGGTCTCAACCTCAACGTCGAGGCCGCGCTCAGCAAAAATCCGACGCAAACCCGCAGTCTGTCGCTGTGTGTAGACTAAAAGAGGAGAACCCTCCTCCATCCAGATGCTTTGGTAGCGGGGCGCTAATTTGCGCGGACGCGCCAACAAAATCGGACCATTTAAAATCGGCCACCATAGGAGCTTGGGAATCTCGATGACGCGGGGGTCGGAAAGAAACTCTCGCAAATAGCGCTTGATCGCAGGTGCCGTGGGAGCGTCTGGCGTGCCTAAGTTGACTAACAAAACACCTACCCGAGCCGTTGTGAAGGGCTTTGGCCAGGGCAAAAAACGTGGGGCGGGCGCGGCAGCGCGCTTAGGTTCGGGCCAAAATCGCATATCAGGAACGCTCAGAAGAGTTGTGACTCAGCGCGTTGGAAAGCAAGCGCGCCGTAATATCAACGATGGGGATCACCCGCTCGTAAGCCATCCGCGTTGGGCCGATGACACCCAAGGTCCCGATAACATGACCATCGATACTATAAGGCGCTGTGATCACGGACAGGTCGGCCGTCGGAACGAGCTCGGAGTCTCCACCAATATAGATCTGTACCCCTTGGGCGCGGCTTGATACCTCGAGAAGCTGCATCAAATCGGTTTTTTTCTCAAACATGGAAAAGGTCTTTCGTAAACGATCCATATCGGAAGCCAGTTCATTCACATCAAGAAGCCTGCGCTCCCCGGAGATCACCATGGTTTCAACCTCATCGGCGGCTTGAGCACCCGCCTCGACGGCGGCTTGCATCAAACGCGACATGTCCTCTTGAAGTCGGGCCAGATCCTGAGAAAGGGTCTGCCTGACCTCGGCGAAAGACTTGCCTGCGAAATTGTGGTTGAAAAAATTAGCAGCCTCGATCAGTGCCGTACTGCTGTAATCACGGGGTGTCAGCAAAATACGGTTTTGTACATCGCCATCCGGCGTGACAATAATGAGAAGAATACGCTTTTCTGAGAGACGGATGAATTCGATTTGACGAAAGACCTGAGCACGCCTGGGGGATAACACCACACCCGCGAATTGCGTCAAATTAGATAACATGGAGGCCGCGGCATTGACCGCGCGGGAAGGATCTGAGGCAGATTGTAAGTCCCGCACATTGGAGGTCGAGGCCAGCTCAAAAGGCTTGGCCGTCAACATCGTATCAACAAACAGGCGATAGCCTTTTGGGGTCGGCACGCGTCCTGCCGAGGTATGAGGACTGTGAATCAGCCCCAACTCCTCGAGATCGGCCATGACATTACGAATCGTGGCGGGCGACAGATCGAACAATTTTGAGAGCGTACGAGAGCCGACGGGTTGGCCGTCATCAATGTAGCGTTCAATCAGGGCTTTAAGTAAAGCGCGCGCACGATCATCCATCATTGCCCTATTTTACCTTCCCCGCCCCTATAATCGAACAGTTTTCGTCGAGTGAGCTTTGCATGCATTTTCCCATCATCGCTTTAGTGGGTCGCTACCAAGATTCAGGCTTGCATGCACCTTTGCGCGCGCTCGCGACCTTATTGACCCAAGCCGGCCGGCAAGTTCTCGTCGAAGCCGAAACAGCCCGCCATACGGGGGTGTCCGAATATCCTACCGCGGACTTTGCCAGCATTGGTAAAAGCGCGGATCTCGCGATTGTCATGGGTGGCGATGGCACCATGCTAGGCGCAGCGCGGCATCTCGCCCCTTTTTCGGTCCCTGTTGTGGGGATCAACCACGGCAGACTGGGTTTTATCACCGATATTCCCGTGCACGACGCGAACGCCGCATTGACAGATTTGTTGCAGGGACGCTTCGACACCGAAGAGCGCATGCTGTTGAGCGCGACTGTTTGGCGTGGCCAACAAGAAATGTACGCCGCCACCGCCCTGAACGATGTGGTCCTGAACCGCGCCGGCCGAGGCGGCATGATCGAAGTGCGTGTTGAGGTCAACGATACTTTTATGTATACCCAGCGTGCAGATGGCTTGATCGTCGCGACCCCAACGGGATCGACCGCGTATGCACTATCCGCAGCAGGTCCGATCTTGCATCCTTCCGTGAGCGCCATGCTGCTAGTTCCGGTCGCACCCCAGACCCTCTCGAATCGTCCAATCGTGATTCCCGCCGATAGCGTCCTCAACATGACGCTCAGTTCGATGAGTCGCGTCGAGCTTGGTGCCAGCGTTCACTTTGATATGCAGACGTGGTCCGACCTGACCGCAGGCGATCGAATCGTTGTGCGCCGTGCGCCACATACGATTCGTTTTTTACACCCGACTGGTTACAGCTTCTTTTCAACCTTGCGCCGCAAACTTGACTGGAATCGACTGCCCCAGTCT
>JBIKOQ010000068.1:0-6829 GCA_044357955.1 Burkholderiaceae bacterium
CGTAATGTCCCCTAGCCGGGTGCCAAGCGCTAGGATGAAGTCACTTTCCTGCAGTGTGGCCATTTGAGCCGACGGATTGGACAGACCAAGGTCACCCACGAAAAAAGGGTCGTCATTAGCAAAAATATCGTGGCGACGAAAGGACACCATCGTAGGCAGTTGCCAATGGTGAACAAAGGCGCTGAGCGCTTCGCGCCCGCCGGGACAATCAAACATCCCGCCAGCAATCACAACCGGTCTTTTGGCATCTGCTAGACGTTTGCCAATCTCATCCATGATGGATTGTTCAGGGAGTCCAAAAATCTGCGCATGGTTTTTAAAACTAGGCTTGGCGACGGTCTGTTGTTGAATATCCTCTGGGATCACTAACACGACAGGTCCGGGAACCCCCGAGGTCGCCATTCGGATCGCTTTGAAAGCCGCCTCGCCGAGTTGCTCGGGGGTCTGGCATTCGAACACCCATTTAGCGATTGAGCCGTACATTTTTTGATAATCTATTTCTTGGAAAGCTTCGCGGCGCAAATCCCGAGCGGCGATTTGTCCCACAATCAGAATCATTGGAACAGCGTCTTGCTGAGCAGTATGCACGGCAATCGCCGCATTGGAAGCTCCGGGTCCACGACTCACGAGCGCAACACCGGGGCGACCCGTCAAGCGACCGTCGGCAACCGCCATATAGCCTGCGCCACCCTCATGACGACATGTCACGACATCGATATTTGGGAAGTCCACGACAGCATCGAGTAAGCCGAGATAGCTTTCTCCTGGAACAAGAAAAATACGATCCATGCCGTTGTCGGCAAAAACTTGAAACAGTGCATGGCTAGAGGTAAATGAGTTCATGTGTGATGTTACTAAGTAAAATTTATGATTTTTAAAAAGTATTTGTTCTTATTGGCTAAAGGTGAAAGAAATTAGCATAAAGCTTGCTGTTGTAAAAAGACAAAATTGCAAATACTGTGCTTGCAAACAGTACTGTTTTAATATACAGTACTATTTATAGATCACTACAAGGAGTCACAACATGACACGCGAAGTCCGCCACAACTACCCGCCTACGTTTGCAGCCTACGGCTCTGATCGTCACAGCCCTACGGCTAAAAATATGGTGTCCGATGTGTTGTTATTGGTTTTTTGGATTGCGATGGTACCAGTATCCATGTGGGTTGGCAGTGCAGCAGGCTTTTAACTGCTTGCGAGCATGACCACACCACTGGCAATAAAGCCACATCCCACGAGTCTGCCCCAGCCCACAGGTTCCCGCAGGATGTAAAGACCTCCTAGCGTGACCAGCAGCATCGACATTTCGCGAGCAGGCGCAACCAGACTCACAGGAGCGCCATCGCGCAGCGCGTATAAAACCAAAATATAACCAAGCGGCGAAAGCACGCCAACGGCCCAAGCTAAGGGCCAAAAGCCGCGCATGGCTTCCCAAGAGCGTTTTGGCTGACGGGCCATATGGGGCAGCATGATCAGGGTTCTTGAGGCCGTTGTTGCCCAATCAAATAACACAGGCGCGATGACAAGGACTTTGACTCCGTAGGCATCCACCAAGGTATATGCGGCAATCAGCAAGCCAACAAGCAGCCCCCAGCGCACCCCGATCATCGCTTCAGGATGCAGCAGACGTCGGATTTGTCCTTGCGTGGCGATCATTAAAACGCCTGCCACAACACTCAGCATTCCAGCCAAACCCAATAGGGTGGCAGGCTCTTGAATAATGATAATTGCGCCGATGGTAGATAAAAATGGACCTGTGCCCCGGGCAATGGGATAGATCACAGAAAGATCTGCCACTTGGTAGCCTCTTTGTAAGCTCAGGCTATAAGCAAGATGCAGTGTCCCTGACAAAAGGATGCATCCTAAAATTGCCCAACTCCAGTCATGTTGCTCAAACACTAAAATCCAAATGACCCAGGGGGCGAACAAGATCGTAGAGCAAAGGCCGTAGGCAAAAACAAAGGGCGGTCCAACGTTCGCTGCCCGTTTGGCAAGCAAATTCCAGGAGGCATGACACATTGCCGCAACAATGACGAGCAGCAAGGCGGAAAGGGTCATGGGGAGGCTAAACAGGGTTAAAAGTTAAAAAACATTGAAACATTTTTTCAGAGTGCGCGCGCGACCGCTCTTTAGAAAGCTCGGATTGTCAGAAACAGAGGGCGCAAACGTTAAAAATATAGTAGAATCAAGGGCTTTTTATCGCATCCTCTGCCCGGCAGCGGTTATCCGAATAGGTCGGATACCAGCCTAATAACATTGACCGAGAGCATGATGACTTGGAGTTTTTATGAATTTGATCGAAACCATTGAGCAAGAAGAAATTGCTCGTTTGACAGGCGGCAAGCCTGTGACTGAGTTTGCTCCTGGCGACACCGTCGTTGTGAGCGTCAACGTGGTCGAAGGCACGCGCAAACGTACGCAGGCTTTTGAGGGTGTTGTGATTGCTCGCCGCAACCGCGGTTTGAACTCTGCCTTCATCGTTCGCAAGATCTCCTCAGGCGAGGCTGTTGAGCGTACATTCCAGTTGTATTCGCCCCAGATCGCTGGCATCGAAGTCAAGCGCCGTGGCGATGTCCGCCGTGCCAAGCTTTACTATCTGCGTGATCGTTCGGGCAAGTCTGCACGTATCAAGGAAAAGCTTGTTCGCAAGACAGTTGCTGCATAAGCCATTGTCCATGCACGATGCAACAAGCAAAAGCACCCCCTGGGGTGCTTTTTTGTTAAATGAGGTGTTAAAAAGTCATCACAGCTTTTTTGTCTCTCCTAATCGCTTTACCTTTTGACTATGTCATCTGACAACACCGATCAGCAACGTCCCCGCAGACCTCCTGTGCGACCTTCTTTTGATCCCATGACGCAACCGTGGAGTCCTTCCGCGTTGCCGTTTGGTGCAGTACCCGCGCACCGTTTAACACCACCTGCATTGCGCAACGTACTGCGTGGCTCCATACAGCGACCCTTAGATATCCCCAATGAGTCTTTGATCAGAATGCCTGGACGCGAAGGCCCGCCTGTCGAAGCAGCGGTCTTGGTGCCCATCGTACAGAGAGCCGAAGGCCTCACGGTCTTGTTGACCCAGCGGAGTGCGCACCTGAATGATCATGCTGGACAGATTAGTTTTCCTGGCGGTCGGGTCGAGTCCACCGATGTCGATGCGCAGGCCACAGCGTTGCGAGAGACGGAGGAGGAAACGGGTCTCTCTAGAGCATATATCGAGTGTCTAGGCGGATTGCCGCGCTATGTGACGGGAACGGGTTTTGCGGTGAGTCCGATTACGGCATTGGTTCGTCCGGGCTTCGCGCTGAGTCCGGATACGTTTGAGGTCGCTGAAATTTTCGAAGTCCCTCTGTCTTTTTTAACGGATCCCGCCAATTACCGCTTTCATCGGGCTGAGCTCGCAGACGGACGTGTTCGTCAGTACTATTCGATACCCTGGAAGCAATATTTCATTTGGGGTGCGACTGCGGCGATGCTATTGGGGATGTGTCAGATTTTGTCCGAGGCTGCTGTGGCCGGAAGTGATTAAAGGCGTTTGCCGCAGCTAATAGCTCTCGTGGTCGTCTTTAGCTTCAACGAGCCTGACATAGAGAGCGTGTCGAGCAGGATCGATGTCTTGGCGCGCTAATGCCGCTAGTACGCCGCAACCAGGTTCATGCTGATGTGTACAGTTATAAAAGCGGCAATGCTCACGGTGCGCACTAAACTCAGGAAAGCCTCTTTCGATTTCCTCTCTGCTTAAATGCAACAGACCAAAGCCTTGAAAGCCTGGAGAGTCAATCAGATCACCGCCACCCTCAGGTAAATGATAAAGGCGCGTGCTGGTGGTCGTGTGTCGACCTGCACCCAGAGCGACAGAGTGCGCTTGTGTTGCCGCTTGAGCCAAAGGGGCAAGGGTATTGAGCAAGGTTGATTTACCCATCGCGCTTTGCCCTAACAGGAGAGAGGTTTTTTCTTTGAGTAGAGGTAAAACCTGATTTTGCACACTGACAGGATCGCGTGCGCAAATTTCAATGATAGGGACACCTAAGGAGCGAAAGGGCGCAAGTCTTGCTTGTGCCGCAGCCATGCCCTCGAGCAGATCCACTTTGTTGAGCAAAATAGTGGGTGCGATATCGGCTGACCATGCTCCCGCAAGAGCGCGACCTAGCAAGTCATCTGAAAATGGAGGTTCGACAGCAATCACAATTAAAAGCTGATCGACGTTTGCGGCGAACTGTTTACTTTTGGACTCGTCAGAGCGAAATAAAAGATTTTTTCGCTCGAGGATGGATTCGAGTGCGCCCTCATCTTGACCCTGGCGAGAAATGATGACGTAGTCACCCACAGCGGCATCATTTTTTTTGCCCCTCGGAAAGCACTTAATCAGCGTACCATCTTCGATTTCGACACTGTAATGCCTTCCGTGTGCAGCAATCACTCGGCCTTGCAGGCGCTCGGTCATGAGGCCAGAAGATGGCGAATACGAATCGCTACCGGAGGGTGGCTATCGTAAAACGCGGAATGCAGCGGGTCAGGGGTCAGGGTGGAGGCATTGTCATCGACGAGCTTGACAAGAGCCGAAACGAGTTGATCCGCGGAGCTTTGGTTGCTGGCGAAACGATCGGCTTCGAATTCGTCTTTACGCGAGAACCAGCTAAAGAGCGGTGTCAGGCCAAAGGTAAAGACAGGCACCACCATAAAGAACAGGATCAGCGCCATGGCGTCATTGCGACCGCCGAGTTGAGGCAACACACCAAGGTCGGTATAGAACCAAACCTGCTGCGCGAGCCAACCCAAAATCGCAAAGAAAATGAGTGCACCGGCAAAGCTCATCGCCAAGCGTTTAAAAATGTGGTTATGTTTGAAATGACCTAACTCATGGGCGAGCACAGCAATGATTTCCTCTGTACTCAAGCGAGCGAGCAAGGTATCAAAAAAGACAATACGACGCGCTCGACCAAAACCTGTGAAATAAGCATTGCCATGGGCTGAGCGTTTTGAGCCGTCCATGACGAACAAACCATTGAGCGAAAAGCCACAGCGCTGCGCAAGTTCTTGAATTTGTTGAGCAAGTGCTTTGTCTTCAAGAGGCGTAAATTTATTAAACAGTGGTGCGATCCAAGTAGGGAAAATAAAGAGCACTAATAGATTAAAGACAGACCACAAGCCCCAAGCCCAGACCCACCAGAACTCTCCAGCTTCGGCCATCAACCAAAGCACCGCTGCAATCAGGGGGAGTCCAAGCGCCGCACCAATCAAAATTCCCTTGATGGTGTCGGTCACAAAAAGCTTAGGCGTCATCCGGTTAAAACCAAACTTTGCTTCGAGTTTGAACTGACGATAGAGGGAAAAGGGCATGCCAAGGGCACCGAGTAGCGTCATGACCGCCACGATTAAAAGAACTTGGCGCAATAAGTCGTGTGAGGTGAGCGTGCTGACCCAGAGATCGATCTGTTGGAGACCGCCTAGCAAGGTCAAGCCAACCAGAATAACGGCATCAAAAACGAGCTCGATCATTCCTAATCTAACCTTAGCGGCTGTATAGTCGGCCGCCCTTTGGTGGCTGACTAGACCAATGCGTGAAGCAAACTCGGCCGGTACGGCATCGCGATGACTCACGACGTGACGAAGCTGGCGACTCGCCAACCACAAACGGGTTGCGATCGTCGCGAGAAGGAAAGCAATAAAAAGTATCGTAAGCATGAGTCCTTAGGGCCTTATGACAGCATGTGAGAAAATCACGTTTTAACTGGATTGATTATATGGCCAAGACCCCCTCGCAGGCACCTTCTGCCCAAAATGGAAAAATAGTTCCTAATGAGTTCCGTCTGGTGTGGTTGGATATGGAAATGACGGGCTTAGACCCACAAAAGGAACGCATCATCGAGGTGGCCGTTGTGATCACTGAACCTGATTTAACCGTTGTGGCAGAAGGGCCTGTTTTGGTGATTCATCAAGCGGACGCCTTGCTTGACGCGATGGACAGCTGGAATCGTTCTACGCATGGGAAAAGCGGTCTCATCGACAAGGTCAAGGCCTCGACCCTAACCGAGGCACAAGCTGAAATTGAATTGATTGGATTTTTGTCCAAGTACGTTCCAGCGGGCAAGTCGCCACTCTGTGGCAATACGGTGAGTCAGGATCGTCGCTTTATGTTTAATTACATGCCCAAGCTTGAGCAGTTTTTTCATTATCGGACGATCGATGTCAGCACGCTCAAAGAGCTTGCCCGACGTTGGAAACCAGAGCTATTAAAAGGCTTTGAAAAACGTAGTAAGCACGAAGCCCTTGCGGATATCTACGAGTCGATTGATGAGCTCAAATACTACCGCGATACGTTTATCAAGCTCGTTTGAGGGTTTTGAGCATCAGGCCTTTGAAGATGTGGCGGTACCAGCTGTGTAGCAATAGCGCCGAGATGGCTAAGCCGATGGTCGCCATCAGCCACATACTGCCTGCACCGACAGGCGACCCCGCTAAAAGTTGATTGCGCAGCGGTTCGATCAGGCCGCGACCAGGTCCAAAGCCCAGCCACCAACCGCCAAGCAAGCCAACCACCATGAGTGCAAAAAATTGCATGCAGAGCGGCACGACAGCAATTTTGTGTGCACGTAATAGGTAGCTGTTGACGCACTGCATGGCATCAACAATATGAAAGAAAGGCAAGAGAGCGAGCAAAGACAAGGCGATCAAAGCCACAGCAGGGTCGTTCGTGTAAAGCGACACAATGATATCTCGCCCAAAGTAGAGTGCGCAGGCAGTGATCAACGCACCACCCAACCCCACCACCAGGCCCATCATGCTCGTTCGATGCGCTTGGGCGAGTTGTCCCGCGCATCGAACGAGCATG
>JBIKOQ010000069.1:0-6793 GCA_044357955.1 Burkholderiaceae bacterium
GCTCGATACGTTGAAACTCCCCCTGCTTTCCTTCGCCGTTCTTTGGGGGCTGACCATCCTTACGCCGCTGTTTGTGTTCTCCGCCAAAATGATTTCGGCACGAAAAAAAGCAATCAGACAATACAGTGCATTGTTGGCCGAACACGGGAGACTTGTTCACCAAAAATGGATTCTCGGTCAGAAAATTGGCGAACATGACATCCTGGATTCTCCGGAATTAGGTCCCTCTGCAGATATTCAAACCATTTACGCCGCAGTTAAAAATATGCGCATCGTCCCAATCGGAAAAAGCTGCATCATGCCGATTATCGTTCCTATCGCCTTGCCGATGATCATCGTGGCGGCGACGCAAATCCCTTTAATGAAAATCCTGACCACGCTATTCAAAGCATTGGTCTAAATAGCCACTTATCTTCTCCCTACCTCGCATAGGCAACTCCAGCACCACCTCTCGGATCTGCACCACCATGCATTCGACCGCCAATCGTTGAAATGACATGCGCGCGCGACATGCTGGGTTCAAAACTATGCGCGCTCTGATGAACGGTATGCCCAAGCGCGCGCAGCTCTTTAATCACCGAACGCGGCACCGTCGCCTCAGTATGTATGCCCAGTCCCTCGCAATGGATCCGCGGTACCGTGACGGCCTCCACCGGCGACATTCCGAAATCCACAACATTTAAGATAGATTGCAACGTCGCACTGATGATGACGCTACCGCCTGGCGCACCCGCCAGCAACACAGGCTTGCCATCCTTGAGCAACATCGTTGGCACCATGCCCGTCGTACGTGCTTTACCTGGCGCCATCGAGTTATTTTTATTCGGCACAGGATCAAACAATTTCATAGAATTGTTGTAGTTAAAACCCAATCCGGGTGTCACGACACCGGCTGCCGTGCCCAGCGTGTGCGTCATTGAAACGGCATTGCCTGCCGCATCGATGACGCACACTTGCGTCGTACAGCCCGGCGGCGCCTCTTCTTGGCCCCCTGCATAATGACCGCTCTTGATGCGCTCCGCCCAGTAGGCTGCACGTTTCTTAGAGATCAGCATATCGGTGGGAATATCGGCAAAGTGTGGATCGCCAAGATAGGCGTTGCGATCGACGTGCGCCGCGGCCATGGCACGCGCAACTAAATCGAGATGCTGTGTCGATCCATGGTCGAGCGAAGCTAAATCGAAATGCTCAAGGATTTGCAACATCTCGATCAATGTGGCGCCACTACCCGGCGGAGGATTGGATCTCACTTCATAACCACGATAGTGACCCACTAAGGGAGTACTCTCCTCGGGAAGATAATCCGCCAAGTCTTGTCGCGTCACAAAAGAGCCATTCGATTCCAAATCGCGTGCGATTTCATCTCCAAGAGAACCTTGATGAAACTCTCGCCAACCTCCTTTTGCCAGACGCTCAAGGGTGCGCGCATAATCAGGCAGACGCATGACATCACCGACCTGAAACAATCGTCCATCGGGACCCAAATAAACACGCGCACATTCGGCTGTTTTACGGATACGGGTGAGACCATCCGGTATACCCGGCCGAGCATAGCCACTCCAAACACTTGCGGCATTCGGTGTGATCAGGATCCCTTCATTGGCCTGGGCAATCGCCGGAGCGATCAAATCCGCCCAAGGCATGGAGCCGAGCTTTTCATGAAACAACCCAAGACCCGCTGGCGTGCCCGGAGTCATGATCGCGGTATAACCAATCTCGCTCCTGAAGTCATCAAACAGGCTATAGCCAGAGATCGGGGTTCGGCCTTTACAGTCTTTTTCCCACATATCAGGACGAACCTTGGAACCAGCGCGATTGTAAAAATCGATCATCCCGCTGAGTCCCGTCGCGGCATGAAAGTAATGCAGCGTCCCCATACCGCCCAACCCGCACATAAACGGGTCATTGACCATTTGGGAAAACGCGGTCGCTAGCGCCGCATCAAAAGCGTTGCCACCTTTCTCAAGGGTTTCAGCACCCACCTCGGCGGCGCGAGGCTGCGGACATACGACCACCCCTTTCATCATGACTCCTTATATCGTTTTTTAAAAATTAACATGATTTACAAATGAATCAAGCGGGCATACAGTGACAGCACCTCTCAATCTCTGCCTGCTCCGATGACAACATCCATCAATCGACCCGATGCCCATGAAGGCGTTTTCACTCTAAAAGACTTCAAGTTTGAGTCTGGTCAAACACTGCCTGAACTCTCGATCGGATATGTCCGTTACGGCGAACTGAATGCAAGAAGGGATAATCTCTTGCTCGTGCTTCCCGGTACCGGAAATATCAGACATAGTGTGATTGATCATATTGGTCCAGGCAGAGCCTATGACACGGATCATTATTGCGTTATCAGTACGGATGCGATTGGTGGCGGACTCTCGTCAAAGCCTGCAGATGGCTTGGGGTCAGCGTTTCCTGATTATTCAATTCGGGATATGGTGCATGCACAGGTTCAGTTTGTCAAAAACGGGCTAGATCTTGGAAACCAACCCATCGCTGTCTTAGCCGGCGCATCGATGGGCGCCTTTCAAGCGCTGGAATGGATCATCCATTATCCTGACATGGTGCAATCGGCAGTGCTGCTTGTCCCTGACTGGCACGCGAGTCAGAGTTTCAAACTAGCCACACAACGTATGTTCGATATCGTCAAACTCGATCCAAAATGGAATCAAGGCAACTACCAACAGAATCCTTCGGAAGGTCTTCGTCTTGCTGGAAAACATTACTTTGCATGGACAGTGACGGATCAATACATCGCTGAAACTGACTTTACAAGCATTGAACAAGAAGCTCAGACAGCGGGGAATGGATTCGCGAGCTGGGATGCTTGGAGTTTACTCAAACGCTATCAAGCGTCCTCGCGACACGATGTCAGCGCCCCCTTTGACGCTGATCTTACTCAAGCCCTTGGTCGCGTCAAAGCAAAGACGCTAGTTCTACCCTGCATTCAGGAACGTCTGCTCAGCCTTGAAGGCGCAAAACAAATTGCCGACGGTATCAAAAACGCCCGCTTTGCATCGGTAAATTCGACCCGAGGCCATCTCGCTTGGCGCGCGGTCCCGGGCTCGCCTCAAACGAAGTCCATTACATGGACCATCAGAGCTTTTTTAAACATCGAGGCGCATTGAAACACTGCGTTTTGTTTTGCGCTATCCTATACAAGCATATTCAACCTACGAATCCTGAGTCCTCGTGAATCACCTCCTGCTTGCCCTTGTGGCAATGTTCTTGCAGCAAACTTTCGCGGCGATCGGTCGCGCACTACCTGCCGTGATCGCACCCGCCATTATCGCGGACCTTTTGATTGATTCAGCATGGATCGGTGTTTATTTCTCGATTGCCGCTGGGGCCGCACTCTCCACACAACTGGGTTGCGGTAGTTTCATTGTGCGATACGGCGCAATGCGCATGAGTCAACTGGCTCTCGTGCTGCTGGCCTTAGGCATGGGACTCGCGACCCTCGGCCATCCGATCGCGCTTGTCCTCTCCGCTATTTTGAGTGGTGGAGGCGCGGCCATTTCAACACCTTCTAGCTCTCACTTACTCGGTCGATGTTCGCCGCCTCGCTATCTGCCTTTAATATTTTCTATCAAACAAACAGCGGTCCCTGCTGGTCTTCTTTTAGCCGGCCTACTCGGACCGCAGATTACAGAATGGCTCAACTGGCAATACACAATGCTGATCAGCGCCTTAGCTTGCATCATTTTTACACTGATGCTTGAGCCATTGCGCAAAAAATTCGACGATGACCGTGATCCAACTCGGAAATTTCATTTTTCAGATTTTGGAAATACGCTTCGTGCCGTGATCGGTACAAGAGAATTGCGCAATCTTTCCTTTGCCTGTTTTGCCTTTAACGCTGTACAAACAATCTTTACGGTTTACTTTGTTGTCTACCTCACAACGATGGGATACACGCTCATTGCCGCAGGATTTGTGTTTTCAATCGCTGTCGCGGTCGCCGTACCCGGTCGGATCATCTGGGGTTTATTGGGCAGCTCGTATGTGCATCCTCGCACAATGATGGCCGCACTCGCGATTGGCATGGCGGTCAGCATGGTACTACTGAGTATTTGTGGCGACGGTTGGCCAACGATCATCGTGGGTATCGTCGCGACACTCATCAGCGCGACAGCACTATCCTGGCACGGTGTCCTGCTGGCTGAAACAGCGCGCGAGGCACCCGAGGGTGCACGCGGGGCCGTCACAGGTGGCGTCTTATCTTTCGGTCAAGTCGGAGCGCTGACAGCACCTTCCATTTTTTCTTTATTGCTTGGCATGACCAACAACTACGGCATCGGTTTTATCGTCTGTTCGTTACCCGCCTTGTTTGTGGGCATCGCTTTACTCCGTCAGAAAAAACGGTAGCCTGCCCATGAATAAGCGCGACATGCTTTCGTTCAAAAAAGTATGGCTCTGCGAGGCGATCCAACTAAGGGAAAGCCAATGGGGTCCACTGGATGACAGCAAGGCGCGACTGCTCGCTCAACAAGAACGCACGCCACTGGCAAAAGTCATCAGTCGTGCGCAGTCATTAAGTCACTCAATTGGCCTAACCACCACTATCACAACGCTGAGCGCTGCAGGTTGGTTCGCCATTTTCTTTATCTTGATTGCTGCCGTCATCGCCGGAACAAGTATGGCACTTACTGCACTTGGGACCGGGACGCAGCCTGTCAATATCGTCTGGGCGTTGATTTCACTGCTAGGGCTCAATACTCTGTCGCTGATTCTTTGGTGCCTGGCCCTACTCTCACCGACTGCCTCGGGTGGTCGGTTGGTTCAACTCTGGCCCTGGCTCACCCGCAAACTGGCTCGTGGTCCAAATATGGGCCTGGCTGTTCAAGCCTGGTGGAGCGTTTGGCGTCAAGCCCATGCCACCCGTTGGCTCCTGAGCACTGGCACACATCTGATCTGGATGACCCTGAGCGTTGCAGCGACACTCACTTTACTTTTGGCTTTATCAACACGTCAGTACGATTTTGTTTGGGAAACAACCGTCTTATCCTCAGAGGTCTTCGTAAGATGGATCGGATATCTGTCTGTTATTCCTCAATGGTTGGGCTTTGCCGTGCCCGATCATGAAATGGTGCGCGCAAGCAATTCAGTCTCGCAACAAAACGCTGAACTCTCTCGGCGTCTCTGGTCGGGGTTGTTATTAGGCTGCTTGCTTATCTATGGCGTACTACCGAGAGTACTTTTAGGTTTGCTGTCTGTTCTCATCCTCAAACGACACTCTCGTCTGGAACCTGACCTCACGTCTCCCTATTACAGTGCTGTCCTGAGTCGGATGTCCTCGTTCGGTGTGCAGACAGACGCAAAGCAACCCCTTGAGTCTATTTTAAAAAAGGGTTTAGATCGAAACGAAAACGATCCGTGGAATAGCGAGCACCTCTTGATCGCGATTGAACTTGATCCGACTGATGAGTGGCCTCCAGAAGGGATCGGAGCTGCCCTGAGCTTCGCAAGCCCTGTTGACTCTAGGGAATCGCGTCAACAGACTCTTCTAAACACCGCGAACGCTCGCCCACACAGTCTCGTTGTGGCCTGCGATGCCAGACACTCACCAGATCGAGGTACTTTGCGCTTGATCGCCGATCTCTCGGACTGTTCAAAAAGAACACTACTTTGGTTGCGGCACAGTCAGGCAACGCACGCGCACACTGAGGCGTGGGTGACTCAGCTACGCAACCTTCCGCATGTCGAGCTCTGCGTCAACGATGCTGGCGTCAGCATCATGCAATGGTTGGAGCGCCACCATGACTGAACAGCCAACCCTGGAAATCGCCGTCGTCGGTCATACGAATGTCGGAAAAACTTCCCTGCTTCGTACTCTCCTGCGCGATGTGCATTTTGGCAAAGTCGAGGATATGCCTGGGTCAACCCGTCAAGTGCAGGGCGCTCCTGTCGCACTCGACTTTAAAACCGTGCTGACCCTTTACGATACACCCGGTATCGAAGACAGCATTGGCTTACTGGATTATCTTGAGCAGCTTTCCAACCGCACACGTCGACTTGATGGCCCCGATCGCATCCGACTCTTTTTAGAGAGTCCGGAAGCGTCCTCTTTGTATGAACAAGAGGCACGCGTCCTTCGAAAACTCTTAAACTGTCATGCCGGACTGTATGTCGTGGACGTTCGTGAGCCTGTCCTGGCCAAACATCGAGACGAACTTGCCATTCTATCGAGCTGTGCGAGACCCCTTTTACCAATCTTGAATTTTGTTGCCAGCCCAGCCGCACGCACTCAAGAATGGCGTGATGCGCTGGCGCGAGTAGGATTACACTCAGCGCTATCTTTTGACAGCATGAGTCCTCCACTTGATGGCGAGGAAAAGCTGTATCAAGCGCTATCTCTTTTACTCTCATCCTATCAAGCAACGCTTTCAGCCCTTCAAGAACAAACAGAAAAACAGCGTCAAACCAGACGAACGGCTTCGATTAGTCTGATTGCAGACATGCTTATTGATGTCGCATCTTTGCGAATGCGTATTGGCGCTGATGCGGATATCGCTCAAAAAAACATGGCAATGCAACATCGCGTCCGAGAACGCGAGCAAGCCTGTGTGAATGCTTTACTTAATCTGTTTCAATTTCGACAAGATGACTACCTCTCAACGCCTCTTCCTTTGACTGAAGGTCGTTGGGACCTGGATCTTTTCAGTCCACAAGCCCTTCAAAACTTTGGCGTGCATGTCGGGATAGGTGTTGCAGCAGGCGCAACGTTGGGTGCAACCGTTGACGTGTTGAGCGCAGGACTCAGCCTTGGAACAGGGATGGCGAT
>JBIKOQ010000070.1:0-6782 GCA_044357955.1 Burkholderiaceae bacterium
CAACGTTCAAACACGCGGTTGGTTTGCCGATATGGGCATGAACTTCATGTCCTGGAACTGGTTGCCCCTGTTCCCCTTGTTCGTGATTTATGTGATCTCGGCGGTCGCTGAAACCAACCGTCACCCTTTCGATGTGGTCGAAGGTGAATCAGAGATCGTGGCGGGTCACATGGTTGAGTATTCGGGTATGGCCTTCGCACTGTTTTTCCTGGGCGAATACGCCAACATGATTTTCTTGTCCTGCATGGCGGCCATCATGTTCCTGGGTGGATGGGCGGCGCCGGTGGAATATGCGCCGCTGACCTGGATCCCCGGCTGGATCTGGCTCGGTCTTAAGACCTTCTGTGTCGTATCTCTGTTTATCTGGTTCCGCGCTTCATTCCCGCGCTACCGCTACGACCAGATTATGCGTTTGGGCTGGAAAATTTTTATCCCTCTGACGGGTGTGTGGCTGGTCGTGGTGGCGATCTGGATGCAAACACCTTGGAACATCTGGAACTGAACGCGACTCTGCGCGATAAGACGGCAAATAAGGCATTTATGGAAGCGATCAAGGATTTTTTCGGTAGCCTCTTGCTGCTTGAGCTACTCAAGGGCATGAAGTTGACCGGCAAGTATTTTTTCAAGCGCAAAATTACGCTGCGATACCCGCAGGAAAAGACGCCGATGTCTCCACGTTTCCGTGGACTGCATGCGTTGCGTCGTTACCCCAATGGCGAAGAGCGCTGCATTGCCTGCAAACTGTGCGAGGCGGTATGTCCCGCCATGGCGATCACGATTGAGTCGGAGATGCGCGAGGATGGTACGCGTCGCACGACACGCTATGACATCGATCTGACAAAATGTATTTTCTGTGGCTTTTGCGAAGAAAGCTGTCCAGTTGATTCGATTGTTGAAACACACATACATGAGTACCACGGCGAGAAGCGTGGTGACTTGTACTTCACTAAAGACATGTTGTTGGCCGTGGGAGATCGTTACGAAGACGAAATCGCTCGCAATCGCGCCATCGATGCGCCTTATCGCTGATCGCCGAGGCTAAAAGAAATCATGTTTATTACTATTTTGTTCTACGTCCTGGCGATCATCTTGGTGATTGCGGCGTTTCGCGTCATCACGGCTTCAAGCCCCGTGACGGCTGTCTTGCATTTGATTTTGGCTTTTGCCAATGCCGCGATGATCTGGATGTTGCTGGGTGCTGAGTTTCTCGGACTGTTGCTCGTGCTGGTCTATGTCGGTGCGGTGATGGTGTTGTTCCTGTTTGTCGTGATGATGCTTGACGTCAAAATGGAAGAGTTGCGCACCCAGATCAAAACCTACTTGCCGATGGGTTTGATTGTTGGCTTGATTATGGTGGTCGAGATGTCTTTTGTGCTCGCCACCTCCTGGGGCCAGGTTGGGCCTGCCGCGGAGATGGGGGATGATTACAACAACTCACGTGCGCTTGGCGAGTTGATGTATACCGAGTATGCCTACGCCGTTGAAGTCGGCGCCGTCTTGCTGTTGGTCGGGATGATCGCCGCGATTTCCCTGACCTTGCGTAAGCGTCGCGATGTCAAATATAACGATCCTGCCGCCTCTGTGCGAGTCCGTGCGGCCGATCGCGTTCGGCTCGTTGACCTGCCAAGTCAGGAAGCCGTCAACGCTAAATCGGGAGACAAAGCATGATGACGTTGACACTTCCCCACTTCTTGGTGCTTGGTGCCATTCTGTTTGCGATTGGCGTATTTGGAATCTTTTTAAACCGTCGCAATTTGATTGTGTTGTTGATGTCGGTTGAGCTGATGCTATTGGCGGTCAATATGAATTTCGTTGCGTTTTCCACCTGGATGGGCGACGAGGCGGGTCAGGTCTTTGTATTTTTCATCCTGACGGTGGCAGCAGCCGAGGCTGCGATTGGTTTGGCAATCTTGGTATTGCTGTTCCGCAATCTCAACACAATCAATGTTGACGAACTTGACCGCCTAAAGGGCTAATCGGGATATAGAAGAATATGTTTAGCTCACCTAATCTCTATTTAGCCATCGCGCTGGCTCCTTTGCTGGGCGCTGTCTTGGCGGGTCTGTTCGGTACAGGTTTCCTCGGCCGTCAAGTGGGTCGACGCACTTCCCACATGATCACCATCGCACTTGTCGCCTTCTCCGCGGTCGGTTCAGTGTTGGTGCTCTTGGATGTGCTCAACGGTTTGCGCTATGACGGCACGGTCTACACCTGGATGATGCTCGGTCAGGCCAAGCTTGAAATCGGCTTTTTGATTGACCCGTTGTCAGCACTCATGATGGTGGTCGTGACGTCGGTTTCGCTGATGGTGCACATCTATACGATTGGTTATATGTCAGAGGATCCTGGCTACCAGAGATTCTTCTCCTATATTTCCTTGTTTACCTTCTCCATGCTGATGCTGGTGATGGCCAACAATATGGTTCAGCTGTTCTTCGGTTGGGAAGCCGTAGGTTTGGTGTCATATCTCTTGATTGGCTTTTGGTATACGAAACCCACAGCGATTTTCGCAAACATGAAGGCCTTTTTGGTCAATCGTGTGGGTGACTTCGGTTTTGTGTTGGGCATCGGTTTGCTGTTTGCCTATGCCGGTACGATGCATTACGGCGACCTTTTTAAGCAGGCCGATGATCTGGCAAAAAATACCTTGCCTGGTACGGACTGGATGTTGCTGACCGTGGCGTGTATCTGCCTGTTCATTGGTGCGATGGGTAAGTCCGCGCAGGTACCTTTGCATGCGTGGCTGCCAGATTCGATGGAAGGTCCTACGCCGATCTCCGCGTTGATTCACGCGGCGACCATGGTGACGGCCGGTATCTTTATGGTGGCTCGCTTTTCTCCTCTCTTCGAGCTGTCGGACGTGGCCTTGTCGATGATTATCATCATCGGTGCAATTGGTGCGTTGTTCTTAGGTATCCTGGGCATTATTCAAAACGATATCAAGCGCGTCGTGGCGTATTCCACACTTTCGCAGCTAGGCTATATGACGGTCGCTCTGGGCGCCTCAGCATACTCGGTCGCGATTTTCCATCTCATGACGCATGCATTTTTCAAGGCGCTGCTGTTCTTGGGAGCGGGCTCGGTCATCATTGGGATGCATCATGATCAAGATATCCGCAATATGGGCGGACTACGCAAGTACATGCCGATTACGTGGATCACGTTCTTGATTGGTACCTTGGCACTGGTTGGCACCCCGTTCTTTTCGGGCTTCTATTCCAAAGAACATATTATTGAAGCGGCTGCGGCCTCGACCGTTTGGGGTTCTACTTTTGCACAATACGCTGTCTTGATTGGTGTCTTTGTGACGTCCCTGTATTCGTTCAGAGTTTATTTCTTGGTGTTCCACGGTAAAGAACGCTTTGATACCTCGGGTGGGCATGACCATGCCGCGCACGCTGGGCATGCAGGGCATGCCGGCCACGGCCATGATGATCATGCCGATGCACATGGGCATCATGGTGGCGTACCCCACGAATCTCCATGGGTGGTTACCTTGCCACTAGTGCTCTTGGCGATTCCTTCTGTGGTGGCCGGTGCTTGGCTGTGTGATGCGCTGCTTTTTGGCGGTTACTTCAAAGATACGATCGTTGTGCTGGCTCAGCACCCCGCCATGGCGACGATTGCAAAAACTTGGCATGGTTGGGTAGCGTATGGTCTTCATGCGTTTGTGACCGTACCTTTCTGGCTCATGATCGCGGGTGCTGTCGTGGCCTGGTATTGCTACCTGATTAATCCAAAAGTACCCGCTGTGATTCAGAGCAAGCTCAAATTCATCAACTGCATACTGGAAAACAAGTACTTTTTCGACTGGTTCTATGAGCAAGTCATTGCACGCGGTTCCCGCGTGTTGGGTAAAGGACTCTGGCAACGTGCCGATCGTGGCTTGATCGATGGCTTGTTAGTGAATGGTTCGGCTAAGGTGGTTGGCGCGATTGCTGCCGTCACCCGACGCTTGCAGACTGGGTTTATCTACCATTATGCATTCGCGATGATCATCGGCCTGATGGCGGCGATCACCTACATTATCTTTGGTATCAAATGATGGCGAGCGAGATGGCTTCTTTTTCTACCCCTTGGCTCACGCTTTCGATTTTTGTTCCGATCGTTTGCGGTTTGATTGTGCTGGCACTGGGTCGGGATGATCGTCCTGGTTTAACGCGCAGCTTGTCTTTGATCGGCGCCGTTGTCAGTTTTCTGGTGACGATCCCTGTATATCTTGGTTTTGATAGCTCGACGGCTGCGATGCAGTTCGTTGAGAAATCGATCTGGATCGAAGCTTTCGCCGTGTATTACCACCTGGGTGTTGATGGCATCTCCTTGTGGTTTGTATTGCTGACGGCATTTATTACAATCATTGTGGTGGTCGCTGGTTGGGAGGTGATTACCTCGCGCGTCTCGCAATACATGGCAGCCTTCCTGATTTTGTCAGGCTTGATGATCGGTGTGTTTGTTGCGCTCGATGGTTTGCTGTTCTATATCTTCTTTGAAGCCACGCTGATTCCGATGTACATCATCGTGGGCGTATGGGGTGGACCCAATCGCGTCTATGCTGCGTTCAAGTTTTTCTTGTACACCTTGATGGGTTCGCTGTTGACCCTCGTTGCTTTCCTTTATCTCTGGAACGCTTCGGGCGGCTCGTTCGATATCCTGACTTGGCACACGCTGCCCTTAGAGTCGACGCCGCAACTTTTCATTTTCTTTGCTTTCTTAGCGGCTTTCGCGGTCAAGATTCCAATGTGGCCTGTGCACACGTGGCTGCCTGATGCCCACGTGGAGGCGCCCACGGGCGGTTCGGTCGTACTGGCCGCCATCATGCTCAAACTGGGCGCCTATGGTTTTCTTCGCTTGTCCTTGCCTATCGTACCCGATGCCGCAGCAAGCATGGCGGGGTTGATCATTGCGTTGTCTTTGATCGCAGTGATTTACATCGGCTTGGTTGCGTTAGTTCAAGACGATATGAAAAAGCTGGTGGCATACTCGTCTATCGCCCACATGGGTTTTGTGACACTCGGCTTGTTTATTTTCAACACCGCAGGTGTTGAGGGTGCGATCGTTCAGATGGTGTCCCACGGCTTTGTGTCAGCCGCGATGTTCTTGTGTATCGGTGTGCTGTATGACCGGGTGCATAGTCGACAGATCGCTGATTACGGTGGCGTTGTAAACACTATGCCAAAATTTGTGACTTTCTTTGTGTTGTTCTCCATGGCAAATGCTGGTTTGCCTGCGACAAGTGGTTTCGTGGGCGAGTTCATGGTCATCATGGGCGCAGTGGAATACAACTTCTGGATTGGCTTGTTAGCCGCGACAGCGTTGATTCTTGGTGCGGCCTATTCGCTTTGGATGGTCAAGCGCGTGGCCTTCGGAGAGGTTGCGAATGACCATGTCAAAGACTTGCAAGACTTGTCCTCCCGCGAATTCGTGATGCTCAGCATCATGGCGATTGCGGTGATTTTTATGGGTGTTTATCCCAAGCCCTTTACCGACGTGATGCACGTTTCGGTTGAAGCCCTGTTGCAACACGTGTCTATTTCAAAACTGTAAGCCTCGCCATGATGCAATCCCAATTCGATTTCGCCCTGGCCGCACCAGAAATTATTTTACTGGTGTTGGGTATGGTCATCCTGATCCTGGATGCGTTTAGCCAAGCCCCACGCCGCACACTGGCTTATGGGCTGTCGCTGTTGACGCTCGCGGTGTTGACGGTTGTTTCAATGTTCCAACTTGCTGCCGGTATGGTCGGTGAGACGTTCTCTGGTCTCTACGTGGCAGATCCGTTCGCCCATATTCTTAAAATCGCTTCTTATATTGCGGTCGCGCTGACGCTCATCTACGGTCGTGAGTACATCCAATCGCGCGATATCTTGCGAGGTGGGGAGTTTTACGTCTTAGTGCTGTTTGCGTTGCTTGGTCAGATGGTCATGATTTCGGCAGGTAATTTCCTGACGATTTATCTGGGTCTGGAGCTCATGTCGCTCGCCTTGTATGCATTGGTGGCCATGCGTCGCGATCACGCGCAGTCCACAGAGGCTGCGATGAAATACTTCGTCCTTGGTTCACTCGCCTCTGGTTTTATGCTTTACGGTATGTCCATGATGTACGGTGCAACCGGTAATCTGGATCTCCGCAACATTGCTGATGCAGTGGGTTCAGGTCAAATTGAATACTTACCTTTGGCTTTTGGTGTTGTCTTTTTGGTGGCAGGGTTAGCGTTCAAATTAGGTGCTGTGCCTTTCCACATGTGGGTGCCTGACGTCTACCAGGGCGCACCGACTGCGGTCACACTGGTTTTGGCGGCAGCCCCCAAGCTCGCGGTGTTTGCGATCGTCGTACGGATGCTGATCGTGGCCTTCGCGGATTTGGCCGTGCATTGGCAGCCTATGCTGCTGATCTTGGCGGTGCTGTCTCTCGCGATCGGTAATTTGACCGCGATTATGCAGACTAACCTTAAGCGCATGTTGGCCTATTCGACCATTGCCCACATGGGTTTTGTGATGCTTGGCTTGGCCTCCGGGTCGCTGGATGGTGATATTCAGGCCGATACTTCCGCCTATGGCTCGGCTTTGTTTTACATGTTGACTTATGTGTTAACGACACTGGCCAGCTTTGGCTTGATCATGTACCTGTCCCGCGAAGGCTTTGAATGTGAAAACATCGATGACCTCAAGGGCTTGAACCGTCGGAGTCCTTGGCTCGCCGCCATGGTGCTCATCCTCATGTGTTCGTTGGCTGGACTGCCGCCGTTGGTGGGCTTTGACGCCAAGCTCCTGATTTTGCAGGCT
>JBIKOQ010000071.1:0-6772 GCA_044357955.1 Burkholderiaceae bacterium
CACGGCGATCAGCGTGGCTAAGAGTCTGCGCATCGTGATGCGGTGCGCAACCTCTTCGATGACGAACGCAACGCCTGCGAGAGGAGCATTAAACGCGACAGACAGGCCAGAACCTGCGATGGCGGTGTAGAGTAAAGAGCGATCGCCGCGCGCAAAGCCGAACCACTTTCCGCATTGAGTACCAATGACGGCGGCCATCTGAATGGTTGGACCTTCACGCCCCAGCGCGAGTCCAGGGATCATGGCCAGAAGTCCGCCTAAGAACTTGATGGGAAGGACGCGGAAGCTGGCCGGCGTGGCTTCTTCGCGCATCACGGCTTCGACGTGTTGAACGCCGCTGCCAGCGGCCGTCGGCGCAAAGGTCACTAACCACCGAGCTGCAGCGACGCAGAGCCCGACTACGATCATCGCAAAAATCCAGCCGGGTAGGCCGAACAAACCTTCGGCTTTCCATTGAGCAATTAAGCCTGCGAAACTTTTGCTGCCATGCACAAGCAGCCAATGAAAACTGCCGCCGACCAAGCCGACCAGAGCACCCGCGAAGGCGGATACAAGCAGAAGCTGAAGCAGTCCGTGTGTTTGTTCCGAGGAATTGGCGTCGGATTTTTGTTCAGTGATGTTCATTCGGGTAGGCTAAGTGGAGAGTTGTTAAGATCGTACTCCGCTAGAGCGGGCATTGTGAGGTCGGCACTCTTGCTTTTATGGCATTTTTAGAGATAAAAAGCGTTTAAGATCGAACTTTTGCAAGAGTCATCACGATAATAAATAAATTAGTTTTGGAGAATAAACATCATGTTCAAGATATTTAAGGCGTTATCAGTCGGCGTCTCGCTTGTGGTGTCGATGGCGAGCGCAGTGGCTCAGGATTTTCCTCAAAAGCCCATCACGCTCATCGTGCCTGTCGCGGCAGGCGGTACGACAGATATTGCAGGGCGTTTGTTGGCCAATCAGCTCAAGGATGTGCTGGGTCAGATGGTGATTGTTGAAAATAAACCTGGCGCGAGTGGCGGTATTGGTAATTCATTTGTGGCCCGCGCCAATCCAGATGGTTATACGCTTGTGCTTGCCTATGAGGGCTTTAATACAGGCAATCCAGCGTTGACTAAGAGTCTGCCTTGGGACCCTGTTAAGAGTTTTACGCCCATTGCAGAAGTGATCAGGGGCCCTCATTTAGTGCTCGTGCCCAAAGACTCGCCCTTCAAGGATTTGAAAGGTTTGGTGGAGTTTGCGCGGGCTAATCCTGGTAAGTTGAATTACGCTTCTTCAGGTGTGGGTTCCATTCAGCATCTTGGTGCAGAATTGCTTCAGCTCAATACTAAAACCAAGATGGTCCATGTGCCCTATGGTGGCGCGGCACCTGCGATGAAGGATTTGCTCGCGGGTCGGATCGATTTGTTCATCACGACACCACCGACTGCGATGGGACACCTCAAGGCGGGTACCTTGCGCGCATTGGCCATTACCAGCGAGAAGCGTCACCCCATGTTACCTGATGTCCCCACGACCGCTGAAGCGGGCTTGCCGGAGTTTCAGTTAGATGCATGGTTCACTGTTTTTGGTCCAGCAAATATGCCAGAGCCCGTGGTAAAGAAACTGACTGAGGCGATGAAGACTGTCATCACTTCGCCACAGTTTGTTAAACAAATGAACGACGCTGGTGCGACGGCCAGCTATCGTTCACCCAAAGAAGTTGCTGATATCGTCAATGTCGATTTAAAAAAATGGGCTGATGTTGTCAAGGCTGCAGGGATCAAAGCGGAGTAATGTTCAATATGGATGTCAAAAAACTAACGGGAACGATTGGCGCGGAGATTTTGGGCGTTGATCTCTCGAAGGACTTGTCTGCCCCGACCATCAAAGATATTCGCCAGGTGTTGCTCGATAATCTGGTGATCTTTTTTCGCGATCAAACCTTGACACCCGAGCAGCAGATTGCCTTCGTGGAAAAGTTTGGTCCGATCAGCACAACTCCCGTCTATCAAACGCTTGATCAGTATCCTCAGATCATGCCTGTGGTGAAAGAAGTCACCGATAAGGATGTGATCGGCGATACCTGGCATACGGATGAGACCTATCATCCGCAGCCACCGATGGGTTCGGTGTTGTATGCACGTGAAGTCCCTAAAGTAGGCGGAGATACGCTCTGGGCCAATCAGTATTTGGCTTATGAGCGGCTATCCGATGCAATGAAAAAGCAGCTTGAGGGGTTGCATGCCATCCATTCCAACGATTTTCTCAATGCCAATGCAAGACTGCGTAACAGCACGCGTTCAACTAAATTGCGCGAGGATGTGGGCCGTATCGATAGTCGTCACCCCGTCGTACGTACGCATGAGGAAACGGGACGTAAGAGCTTGTTTGTGAATCAACCTTTTACATTCTGCTTTGAAGGGATGACGCGCGATGAGAGCTTGCCGCTACTGCAATATTTATATCAGGTCAGCCATAAGCCTGAGTTGACCTGTCGCTTCCGTTGGCAACCAGGCTCGATGGCGTTTTGGGATAACCGTTGCACGATGCACTATGCCATCAATGACTATCCTGGCCAGCGCCGTGAAATGCACCGCATCACGATTCAGGGTGTGAGCCCGACATGAGTGAGGGACGTTTCGCAGGCACGGTGACACTCATCACCGGTGCCAGCAAAGGTATCGGCTTGGCGACAGCGCAGCGTATTGCTAAAGACGGCGGGACTGTGATTGGCATTGCCCGTTCTGCCGAGGGTGTTCAGTTTCCCGGACCGTTCTTTACGGCTGATTTGATCTCTGAGTCAGAGACAGCGGAGGTATTGGCTCAGATCACTACGCAATTTGAGGTTGATCATTTGGTCAACAATGCAGGCAAGACGACGTCGAGTTTGTTGACGCAAACAACGTCAAAAGAGTTTGATGAAATTTTGCAAATCAATATGCGCGCACCGATGCAATGTTTGCAGGCCTGTTTGCCCTCGATGGTGCGTAAAGGCCGTGGACGCGTTGTGAATATTTCGAGTCGTGCTGCGCTTGGGATGGTGAAAAGAACAGCCTATGCTGGTGCTAAAAGCGGTTTGATTGGGATGACGCGAACTTGGGCGCTTGAGTTAGGCGCGCAGGGCGTTACCGTCAATGCAGTCGCACCAGGACCGGTGGCAACCGAGTTGTATTTGAAAAACAATCCAATGTCACCCGAGGCACGAGAGGCTTTTGCTTCACGTATTCCGCTCAAGCGCGTAGGAACCCCGGAAGACATCGCAGGCGCAATTACATATCTCTTGTCTGATGATGCGAGCTTTGTGACCGGACAAGTGCTGTATGTCTGTGGTGGTTTATCGATCGGCGCAACACCTGTATAAAAAAGGGGCAATCCAAGGATTGCCCCACATCGATCACACTTCTACAAGTTTAGTCTTGTGACAGGCCTGTCTTTTTGATGACTGCGGCCCACTTGGTGACTTCTTCTTGGGTTCTTTTTGCGAGTTGCTCAGGTGTATTTGGAGCAGGTGGCAATTCAAAGCCAGCGCCTTCATATGCTTTTTTGAGTTCATCGCTCGCCAGTGCTTTTTTGACTTCTGTGTTGAGCAGGTCGATCACATCTTTCGGTGTGCCTTTTGGTGCATAGATCGCAAACCATGCAGACACATCAAAGCCAGGTACGCCAGACTCGCTCACAGTCGGGACGCCAGGCGCGAAGGGTGATTGGGCCGCAGAGGTGACAGCGAGTGCACGCAATTTTTCAGCGCGAACTTGGCCGATCGCCGAGGGCAGGTTATCAAACATGGAATCCACTTGCCCACCGACAAGATCAATGACTGCTGGGCCACTGCCTTTGTAAGGAACATGCAGGAGATCAACACCAGCTTGCATTTTGAACAGTTCGCAGGAAAGATGGATGGAGGAACCTGCGCCAGAAGATGCACAAGAGGCTTTACCTGGGTTTGCCTTAGCGTAAGCGATAAATTCTTTGACGTTTTTGACAGGCAATTTAGGATTGATCACCAAAATATTCGCGATCGTTGTCAAGGTGACGACAGGCACGAAGTCGGTCAGGATGTCATGGTTCAGTTTTTTGTAGAGCGATTTATTGATTGTGTTGGCGACGGAGCCGACATAAAGCGTATAGCCATCAGGCTTGGCTTTAGCGACTAAGTCAGCGCCTATATTGCTATTGGCGCCTGCGCGGTTTTCAACAACGAAGCTCTGCTTAGTTTGTTCGGAGAGTGATTTAGCAATTAAGCGCGCGACGCGGTCTGTTGCGCCACCTGGAGCGTAGCCGACGACCAATGTGACAGGCTTGTTAGGGTAGGCTTGAGCGTGCGCAGCGCCTGCGGTCAATATAAATGTCGCCGCAAGGGCGCTCGCTAAGGGTAGAAATTTCATAGAGGTCTCCAATAATTAAGTAAACCAGAGCGGAATAGGAAGGCCAGGTCGCTCATAGACTAGCTAACCATGTTAACCAATCCCGATGCATTTAGCCTATGGAGTTTACCCTGTGTGGAGACTAAAAGTCATAGAGGCGAGCTGCGTTATCGACGAGTACTTTTTTAACGGTGACAGGATCGCCTGCCCATTTGACAATACGCGTGAGTGCGGCAAAGTCGTCTTCGGGCCTGAAGTGTTCGATCACCTTTGGGTCGCGCTTGACCCCCTTAGGCGGCATGGGATGCGGCCAGTCGGTGCCCCAGACCATACGATCTGGGTTGGCTTTGATCAGTGCGTGTGCAAAAGGCTCGCCGTCTGGATAACCAGGAAGCTCAGAGATGCGATAGGGGGCGGAAAGTTTGACATAGACTTTGCCGGACTGGACGAGTGTGCAGAGCGCATCGAAACCCGGCTGGCTCAGAGGTTTGCTTGCATCGAGTTTGCCAAAATGATCGACTACCAGCGGGGTAGGTAGCGCGCGAATCGTATCTTGCATGCCAGCGATCACGTCAAGATTGGTGTAGACCTGAACGTGCCAGCCCAGTGGCGCAACCTGCTCGGCCGTGGCTTGAAGTTGTCGTGCGGCAGAGGCTGGATCGTTGTGCCCATGTGTTTCTAAGTTGACACGGACACCTCTCACACCAGCAGAATGAAACTTTTTTAAAGTCTCGAGAGTAAAGCTTTCATCGATGACCGCGACGCCGCGACCTCTTGCAGGCCCCCAGGACTCAAGCGCATACAGCATGCTGTTGTTGTCGGTGCCGTAGGGGCTTGGGTGCGCTAGCACCACTCGATCAACACCCATTGCAGTGTGCAAGGCATTGAGTGCCTCGAGCGTCGCAATTGCAGGCGTGTAATTGCGCGTTGCAGCGAACGGGAACTGTTCGGCAGGAGGAAAAATATGGGTATGGCAATCACAGATGCCAGCGAGGGCCAGTTTCTGAAAGCCAGAGGGGATCGCGAAAGAGGGTTGCATGGTTGTGTCTGTGATGAAAAGTATCGACGGTTAATACTAACCATAAATCAATCTTGAGTCGACGTCGCCAGAGCGCGGATGATTGAAATGATCGTTCATCAAAACCTGAGAAGTCCTTTATAGTATTGAAAAACCTGACGGTTATAACCAACACTTTTTGAGACAAAAATGAGCAACATTAAAAAACTAGGGTTCATTGGCTTAGGCGTGATGGGTGAACCCATGTGCCGTAATCTGGCGGTGAAACAAGCGATTTCCGTTCTGGCCTATGACACGCAACAAGCACCACTGGATCGATTGAGCCAAGCCATTGTCGCGGCTAAATCTGTTGGCCAAGTTATGCGCGACGCTGATCTGGTTTTTTTATCTTTGCCTTCAGGTGAGGTCGTGGCTAAGATTTGCGAACAGGCAGACGGACTGCTGGAAAATTGTCGTGCGGGTCAGATCGTTGTTGATCTGAGCACTTCTCCGGTTGAGCTGACGCGTGAGCTTTACGAAAAGTTTAAAGAAAAAGGGGTGTTGTTAATCGATGCTCCTGTTGCCCGCACTCGTGCCGCAGCAGAGTCTGGCACGCTGTCGATTATGGTGGGTGCTCAAGAAGCAGAGTTTGAACAGATCAAGCCCTATCTTTCAACGTTTGCGACTGAAATCACTCTTTGCGGTCCAGTAGGTTGCGGGCAGGTTGTCAAAATTTTGAACAATATGGTGTTGTTCGAAACAGTCGCTGCATTATCCGAGGCACGTGCGATTGCTCAGAAAGCGGGTGTAGATCCTAAAAAATTATTTGAGACCTTGGCACTGGGTTCAGCGGATAGTTTTGCTCTTAGAAATCATGGTCTCAAGGCCATCATTCCGGGCGACTTTCCTGAGCGCGCTTTTTCTGTTGAGTATGCTGCTAAAGATTTGCGCTACGCCTTGGATCTCGCAGAGCAAACAAACGTCGATGCCGCAGGCGCGCGCAATGTACGTCGACTTTTTGAACTTGCGGTGGCACGTGGAGATGGTGAGCGATATCACCCGGTTATTAGCAGAGTGCTTTAGCCAGCGCTTCAAGTGCGTGTTCACGCGCGGGGCTGTGATTAAAGATTTCGCTGATAGCGGACCATTCGGGATGGGCGCGCGCCAGATCTATTGTCTTGGTCAGCGCAGGATTCTCAAGAGAAAGATGAGGGGCTTGTTCAAGGCGCAGCGGGGTTAATGCGGCATGACCCCGGTGCTCCAGGCCATTGAGTAGTTGCATTTGTCGCAGTACAAGAATCTGCAGAATTGACTGATCAACAGTCAATTCTCTAAAGCCGCGCATTTTTCCAAGAACTCTACTCCCCCAACGGTCAACGACCTTTAACGCACCTCCGGCAATCGCCCCAATCGCCATCCCTGTTCCAAGGCTGAGTCCTGC
>JBIKOQ010000072.1:0-6736 GCA_044357955.1 Burkholderiaceae bacterium
CTTCGCGTGCGGCTTGTTCGCTTTTAACGGTGGGCGGTAACTGGTGGTGATCGCCCGCGAGGATAATTCGCTGACCCTTGGCAATCGGAATCCAACAACCCAGCTCTAAGGCCTGAGCAGCTTCGTCGATAAAGACGGTTTCAAAGCTAAGGTGACGAATATTACGATTGCTGGCGCCAACTAGCGTGCAGGTGATGATCTGCACGGATTCGAGCAGGTCTTCGGTCATCATGAGTTCTAAATTGTCGGCAGCCTGAAACAGCATATGCGCCTCTTCCTTAAGCTGCCAGCGCTGCTGCTGCTCCTCGAAGCCGAAGCGACGTGTTCGCTGATTAGCGGTTTCCCGATACTGGTCAGCGGTTTGACGCATCGCACGCATCTTGCTGTAGCTGGGATGGTCCATTAAGCGGGCATCGAGGGTGTGTTTGAGCAGCAGGTCTGACACGCGGCTTGGGTTGCCTAGCCGGATGACATTGACACCGCGTTCGGCTAATTTTTCAGTGAGTAGGTCGACAGCCGTATTCGAGGGCGCGCACACCAGCACACGACGCTCACGACGAACCGTTTCGAGAATGGCCTGTACCAGCGTTGTCGTTTTACCCGTGCCGGGCGGCCCATGGATGATGGCGACGTCCTGAGCCGTGATCACGTGGCGTAATGCGGTGAGTTGCGAGTCGTTAAGCAGGTTAGGGTATGAAAGGTCGTCGGCTTTGGGGGCACGAAAGCGGGCTTGTCGGGCTCCTAGCAGGACATCGCGTAGCTCGGCTAACCTGTTGCCATATGCGCCCATGACTTCACTGAGGGCATTGTTCATTTCACGGTAACTGACCTCATCAAAGGTGAGATCAACACCCAGTTTGCCTGCGTTATAGACCCAGTCGGGCAGTTCTTCTTTGGTGGTGGCCAGCAGCAGTTTATTGCGCCGCACGCTTGTAATGACGCCGCTGAGTGTAGGCCGCTCGGATGCCGAGTGAGCGGGTACATCACCAAACAAAGACGCATTCTTGCCCACCTGAAACAAGTGGAGTTCTTGCCGATTTGCAGGGCGCTCAATCTCCAACACGACTTTGCCTCCAAAGCCAATGTCCTCTTTGATGATCGTGATGGGGTACCAAGTGAAGCCGCGCCGCCGCCGCTCCTTAATACTGGCACTAGCATTTCTAAGTTTGAATTGAGCTTGGTCTTCCCTTTGCTCAAGTTGCATCAGAGCGCGCACGTGACGCAATTCATGTTCAATCGCGCGTGGGTCGGTTGGGGTAATGTTGATTAGAGCCACCAATTCATTAACAATCCGTTTTTAGCTGTCCAGCTAATTTGAGTGATGCACGTAATGTGTCATTTATACGTGTTTGCCATCCTTCGCCGCTCGCACGCAGTGCAGCAAGTACGTCAGCATCTAACCGAAGTTTTACTGGTTCTTTAGGTGATGCAGACTTAGGTCTCCCACGCGTTTTTAAATGAGGGCCTTTATATAAGTCGGCAGAATTAAAGAATGCTTCTGTTAACTCCGGAGCATCATCAGGATCCTTCCAGGTAGCCGACGTAGAGCGCTTTTTAATGGTCATATTCAATCCTCGATTATTTATTGTACCCCCATTAAATATAAATTCAAAGAATTTTTAGATAAACTTATGTCAGTATTTTGCGCGAATATGCGCTAAATACAATTGGATGAAAACGTCCTCTTTGGAAAAAGAAAATAGAGCTAGTCAGTCCAAAATTCGTATCAACTTATCTTGACGAATAATTTTCCCTTCTTTTTCAAGTGCCGCGAGGCCTCTGTAGAGCGCTTCGTGAGAAACAGCTAATTCTTGCGCCATGAGTTTAAGAGAGCCCTGAAACTGAAAAATGGCTCCTTGCTTCCCAGTATTGAGTAAGTGCAAAATGCGTGCCCGAATGGTTGGTAGTGCGAGTCTTTCATTTTGCATGCGAATACGCCTGACTTCTGCGCTTAGCATACTGATCCATCGTAACGAGAACTGTACGTCTTTACCAAGCCAATCCTTGAGCGCTGGGATGGGGACTTTAATAAGAGAACTATTGAGCAATGCATCGGCGTTGCAGTGATAACGATCCGATAAAAGGCTTGCCTCCGCTACAAATCCAAGTCTTTGTCTTTGAAGAAAGGCGATCTCGCCATCCACGCCGTTGCGGATCAGAGCGATTTCGCCATGCGTGACATAAAACATCCACTTCGGCGTTTTACCCTCTGTGAAAAGTCGTGCGCCTTTAGAGATTTTGGATTCTAGACAGGCGGCGAGTAATTCGGATGGAAGCAACTCCACCAGTTCTGGATGGATATAGGGATTCATATGATTATTATCATACATGCGTATCATGTTTGGCGGGACAATACAACTTTTCTTGATAATCAGAGGCATCGCCATGCGTTTTAAGTATTCGCTCCTTCTTGCAGGCTGCATCGCGCTGTTTACCAGCGCGCATGCACAGTCACCTGATTTCACGCATTATGGAAACTTTAAGCGCATGATGCACACGGGTGACACCAAGGGTCAGGTGTTGCTATCCGCAGTACCCTCAGGACCTGGGGTTTGGGGCGTGGGTGCTTTGGCCGGGCTCAAGGGGGAAATCATTCAGGTAGACGGCAAGCTCCTGGTGAGCTTGGGGACGGATCCCAAGGGTGCGGTTAATCCACCTGCACCGACAGATTCCGCTGTGCTGTGGGCAAGCGGTCAGGTCAAGGATTGGGACCCTGTGAAAATCCCCATAGATATGACACAAACCCAGTTTGAAGCCTTTTTTACGCAGCAAGCAACGGCAAGAAAAATCGATTTAACACAGCCCTTCATGTTTAGGGTGACAGGAAGTTACGCGCATTTGATCTGGCACGTCGTGACAGGAGAAGCTCCAACGGGAAATCAAGGCGCACACGATGCGCATGGCTCGGCTGCAGGACAAACAGGTCACGGTGCTCATGGTGGTCATGCCAATCAAAAATCAGGGATGAAAATTTTCCGACAACCTGTCGCGACAGGGCAATTAGTAGGTGTTTATAGCGGTGACAAACTAGAGGGCGTGATCTCACATCCTGGCGAAAAGTTTCACGTTCATTATATTGATGATGGTTTAACAGTCTCTGGCCATGTCGATCAGTACAGCGTTAAGGCAGGTTCAATACTGCTGTTGCCAAAGTAAGATTATTGTTTGGCTAGATAAAACATAATGCCGACTCGCGCAATGTGTTCTCTCAGTTCGGGATTGTCTAAGGACTCAAATAACGAAAGATCGAACACTTGTGGCAACAAAAGATCGTCCAGTTCCTGAGCGATGGTCCAGATCAAGTCTTGAGTCAAATTTTTTCCAAACAGGCTAAGATCGACATCAGAGCTAGGTTTGTGTGTACCCATGGCACGCGAACCATACAAGACTGCTTTTTCGACCTGAGGATATTTTTTAAAAACACCACAGATCTTGGACGAGGCCTCTGCGTTTAGACCGGTGTCCATGATCTAAAGCGAGCTCGCTAAGTCGCCAAATTTTCCGGCGAGTTGATTAAAGGCAGGATAAAACCGGTTCAAAATGCTTTCGACAACGGATTGAGCAACCTTTAAATTGTAGGTGTGTGATGTTTGATTACGTGCCGCGATCATTTGCATCCAAACCTCACCATCCTGGATGAGAGCGTTTTGGAAAGCAACACGGCTCGCGTCACGAGACCCAACAATGTTGCTCACGCCTTGGTATTCGAGGTAGTCTTTGAGCATTTTCCAGGCTAACTCATGCGTAAATTCAAAACTTTGTATGAGGCCTTGCTGTTCGAGCGCAGACAACTCTCTCTGCTGAGAAAGCGCCACAGCCTCAGTCAGTGACTGAAAGGCTCTTGTGTAGTTAGAAAATCGCTGTTTCCAGCGAATATCTTGACCCATGAAATCTATCCCACATCAAATTAAAACTATTTTTCACGATTTTAATCGTTTTAAATAGGTAAGATTCAATTTAATCAGTCTTTGAAACTGCTGTCTTTAATTTACGAACCTCAGGAGCTAATATGTTTAGTCATGTCATGGTCGGTACCAACGATTTAGAAGCATCAAGAAAATTTTACGATGCTGCGTTGGGTGCGCTCGGGATTGGGCCGGGAAAACTCAATCGCGATATCAGATACTTCTACAGAAGTCCGACCGGTGCTTTTGCAGTGACTTTGCCCATCGACCATCAAAAAGCGACTGCCGCAAATGGGGGTACGATCGGTTTTGTTGCACAGTCAGTCGAGCAAGTTGACGCGTTTCATGCGGCAGGTGTCGCAAACGGTGGCGTCAGCTGTGAAGATCCTCCTGGCTATCGCGAGGGACCCGCCGGTAAAATGTACCTGGCTTATTTGCGTGATCCGACTGGCAATAAAATCTGCGCAATGTTTAGATAGTTTTCATTTGGCGTGATCCATCGTGCATAAAATATTAATCGTTAGTGCCTTGCCGCATGAGTTGGATCATGCGCCTATCCCGCATGATATTCCTGTGATTTTTACGGGAGTCGGAAAATTAAATGCGGCAATTTCTTTGACCGATGCCCTGTTGCGCCACCAACCTAGTCTGGTGATTAACTTTGGTACTGCAGGTCGCGTATCTGACGAGGTTGCAGGATTAGTTGAGGTCCGTGACGTTATTCAGCGTGATATGGCGGCTGAGCCTTTGGCACCCAGAGGAACAACTCCCTTTGACCAGACCTCATCCGTGATAGGGTCTGGATATCAAGGTATTCGTTGCGCGACGGGAGATAGCTTTGTCAGCACGACGGATCCTTGGTTGCATGAGCAGGGCGTGCATGTAGTAGATATGGAGCTCTTTGCTTTAGCGCTCGTCTGTCACCGTAGACAAATCGCCTGGCGCTCTTTTAAGTACATCACAGATGATACGGACGAGAGCGCAGGGCAGGATTGGTTTGCAAAAATCCACCACGGTCGTAATCTCTTCTTGGAAAAACTCGGTGAAATGATCTTGGCGTAAACGGGTTGATGTTGAGTTTATGTTTTGAGCGTAATAAATACGATTTGAGTTTTGGGTATTTGGAATCCCCACTCTCCTTTGGGCTGAACCTGAGCGGATTTACCGACCATTTGGAATTCAAAGCGCACTGTGGGATAGTCTCTCAATGAAACAAAGCCTTTTCCTCTTACAGTGTTAGGTGGGAGTTCATTTAAGACTGTTTGAAATTCGGCCTCAGACATGGGTACTGATGAGCTGAAGTTCCAGCTCTTGAATAGCTCATTTGCCTGCGTATTGAATGTGTCAAGATGATCAATTTCTATAGCGGCTCGTTGTGTACCCAGCAATAAATCAAGATTAAGAATCTTGAGATAATCATCGATGATGACAGCGCCTGCATTCATTTCCCGAACTAAATCTTTGCGACTTCACCCGGATCGGAAACGCCTGACGCCTCGATCACAATCGCCTCTGGTTTGACATCGCGCTTTAATACTTTCAAGATTGCGCTTTGCATACCCATAGCCAACGAACAACAAATACAGCCATTTTGCAGGGCAACGACATCATCGACGCTGTCTTCAATGAGACTGGCGTCGATGTTGATAGCTCCGAAGTCATTGACCAACACTGCAATTTTGCGTCCATTTGCTTCCGAGAGCAGACGATTGAGATAGGTCGTTTTTCCGGAACCTAAATATCCACCAATCAAGATGATGGGTATCGGTAGCGAAGGTTGAAGGAGATCGGTAGACATTTATAAAATTAATTTCACTTAGTGATAGGTCTTCGGATGGGCATGCCAGGACGTACTTTCGTGTCGAGTGTTCCGTTATCAATGACGGGTGTGCCATTGACAATGACGTAGGACATCCCAGCAGAAGTGAGTGTGGGATCGACATAGGTGGCTCGATCCGAGACTTAATCCAAGTCAAACACCACAATATCCGCATCAGCGCCTACTTTCAAACGACCTTTTGAGGCCATTTGGGGCGTCGATTTTTCTAGCGTTTGCGCAGGGATGAGAGCGACTTTTCGAAAAGCTTCCATCAATGAAATCTTTTTCTGCTCGCGTACATACATCTTGATGAGTTTTGAAAATGTACCAGTAGTTCTTGGGTGTGCATAAGCACCCTCAGGTTAAGGCCATACGCCATCCTCGATTAATTAATCATTACTAATTAACTGCCAGGGCACGCTATCGCTAGCGATAGAAGAGTTTGGTAATAAATTAGATTTGGCCAAGGCTTCAGCGTCTGACTGGCTTGTATCCGGACGCAAGAAGTGACAAACAATCAGATTTCCTGGTTGATCTTTTTGCATGGCCGCCATCGAATATTGTGAGCCGACAGGTGCGGATAAGGCACCATATGGGTAGGATTCGACAGTAGTGTTGGCGCCTTCTTTGAGTCCTTGTTCGACGAACTCAATGATTTTGTCTAGTTGCGCGTCAGTGGCCAAATTCAATTGCCATTCGGGTTTAGCAAATGATCCAAGGTACCAACTCACCTCTGAGCTCGGCTTTTCGCCTTCAATTGCAGCAATACGCGCCATCAGCGCAGAGGAGGAAATACCGTAATTAAGCGGGCGGCCGCCTTGCTTGGCATAAAGATCATAGGCTTCAGCGACAGGTAAACCACCAAGCTCTAATTCAAGCGCAGTCGTCACGCCATCAAAGGCTTGCATCCAATTGCCGGCAATCTGAACCATAGAGTGCGCGTGTAAATCAATAAAACCTGGCGCAACATATTGACCTTTTGCGTCGATAATGCGTTGGCCCTCCAAGGAGT
>JBIKOQ010000073.1:0-6725 GCA_044357955.1 Burkholderiaceae bacterium
GGGTGTACCAAAGGGACGTTCCGAAGCTGCTAAGTGGTTGCAGGTTTTCGTTCAAGAGGCTAAAGCCTCCGGTTTTGTGGCGGACTTGATTGCCAAACATCAAGTTAAAGGGCTTTCGGTCGCACCATAAATCTTGCAGTTCATCGATGGAGAGCAAAATGAAGCAGACCCAAGCAACTACTACAGAGACTTCCGCCCAGGAAAAGCTTCTAGCGGGAATGAAAGCCGCCTTGGACGAAGCGGAGGGCTTTCTCAGAGAGGCCGCTGCGGCCAGTGGCGAGGAGGCAACGGAGCTAAGAGCCAAGGCCGTGGAGTCATTGCGCTCGACACGTGAAGCTTTGCATGACACCAAGGTTTCAGCAGTTCGCGAGGGCAAGCGGGTCGCTCGCGAAGCAGACGAATATGTGCATGATAATCCCTGGCAAGCGATCGCCGCCGCAGGCGTGATTGGTTTGGTCGTTGGTTTGCTCATCAGTCGTCGTTAACTCGATATGGGCATTCGTGAAAATCTGAGCATTGTGGCGGGCGACCTCGTCGCGATGCTGCACACTCGTGTCGAACTCTTTAGCGCAGAAGTCGCTGAGCAGAAACATCGACTTTTTACAATGGCTGCCATGTTGCTTGCGGCGGGATTATTCCTGCTGCTTGCGATCGTGGTGGCGTCGTTCCTGGTAGTTGCGTTTTTTTGGGCGACTGAATATCGTTACTGGGCCATTGGTCTGCTGTCGCTTGCTTATGCCGCGACAGGATTGACGTTGATCTTGATCGTATGTCGTCGGGTTAAAACCGAACCTGCCCCTTTTGCAGCCACGCTTGAAGAACTCCACCAAGACTTGGTGTTGCTGGGTCAATTGCGCGAATCCTTTGTCGAGGGCGTGCGTGACCCAGAGACGCCTGCAGAGACCTCCTCGGAGAATTTCACAGGAACGCAGGTGTATCAACAAAAGCGGGGGCACCATGAGTGAGCGTCGTATTGTGTTACCTGCAAGACAAGCACGTATCGAGTATCTGCGCACGCGCGCAGCCTATGAAAGGCAAGCCCTTTCGTTTCATACCGAGCAGCTTGGACGCAACCTCAGTCCTAAAAGATGGTTAGCTGGGCTGATGCGATCAACTTACACGGCTGACTCTGACGAGCAAGTTGGGTTGGGTCGCATATTGGGTAAGGGATTTTCGCTAGCTGCCCAATATCCTTATTTGACAGCAGCGATCTCTTCTATGCTTGTGGGTAAGCGATGGCGTTGGGTCAAGTTGGCGGGTATCGGCATTGGGATTATGCGCGCATATGTGGGATCGAATACGCCTAGGCCATAGTTGTGGGGGTATGCGCAGATCCCTAAAGCACTTTGCAGCGACTATCGGCCAGTCGAATCATTGATTCGACGCGTCCCGTCAAAGAACCAAACAGCAAGTCAAACATCCAGTTTCCGGTTGTGGGGCCCAAAATGATTTGCGGACAGTAAAGCTCCTTGGCGAACTTAACGATCTCTGTTGCCTTATCCCCCGTTCTGACATGACAGTTATACGTAAGATTTGTTCGACCCAAAGCCCGTCTCATCGGAGCGAGAGACAAGTTTGCGTCTTCATCCTTAAATGAGTTGAGATCTCGCACAGAGAAAAAGAGTCTGACAAGGCTTGTGTATCTGGGTTGAACGCTGAGTAAATGAACTCGAATCGATTCACGTTGATGAATCTTTTGCAGATAATTCACAAGCCAAGCAACATCTTGCCCCTCTTGCATAGGGACTAAAATATTCGCCATTGCTCAGACCTTAGGCAGTCCCAGGTGTTGAGTGCCTTGAGGCTAGCCATTTGCCAACGGCAATCACTAATATCGCGCAAAGTGCAGGGACAAGGTAATGAAAGTGAGCGGCATTTGTTTCAACCCATCCTGAAACAAAGGAGTCACTGATAAGCATTTCACCAGCTACCCAGCCTAACAGTCCCGCACCAAGTGTAATGATGATTGGAAAGCGCTCCATCAGTTTAAGAACCAACTGACTGCCAAAGATAATGAGCGGGATGCTGATGCCCAGACCGATGACCAACAGAACCACGTTGTCTTTTGCTGCGGCGGCAACCCCCAAAACGTTATCGAGGCTCATGATGAAGTCTGCAATGATGATGGTTTTGATTGCAGCCGCTAAATTTGAGTGCGCGTTAGGACCATGACTATCATCGTTGGAGTCCAGCATGCTGGCGCCGATCCAAAGCAATGCGATGCCACCTACCAGCTTGAGGAAAGGGAGGCTTAAGAGCATCACTGCAAAAAATGTCAAAACAATCCGTAAGACGATGGCTCCAAGACTACCAAACAAGATGGCGCGTTGTTGCTGTTTTGGAGGGAGGGATCTACACGCTAACGCAATGACAACAGCATTATCACCACTCAGCATGATATTGATAATAATGATTTGAACCAGGGCAAGCCAAAACTCACTGGTATAGAACATTTCTAACATTGCAGCTCCTCTATTTACGCGGGCATTGAGCACCGTCACATTAGAGAATGAGCGTAGCAAAGCAGAATTAACCTAAGCTATCTATAAGCTTTCCAAAACATAACCAAAAGATTACAAAAATATTACAGATACAATGTGTTTGCGTGAGGTCGCTAGACGCCTTCGGAAAAGATGACGCTAAAAGTATTACCTGCACCATCGGTATTGTCAGGATGAATTGAAATGATCGCATTATGGGCAATCGCAACTTCTTTTGCGATTGCCAGACCTAATCCACTGCCGTGACCCAGGCCGAGTAGGCGATGAAAACGTTCAAAGATGATATCTTTTTCATCATCAAGTATGACGCGTGCGTCATCACTAATTGAGACGGTGGGAAGAGGCGTTGCGCAAACGCGAACAGTGACGCGCCCAAAGGCGGGTGTATACAAAATGGCATTATCAATTAAGTTGTCGAACAAGTCCTGTAGGCAGCTTTTGTCCCCGTGAATGAATACGGGTAAATCTGACTGTTCAAGTCCAAAGTCAATATTCTTTTTGAGTGCTTGAGAGACCCAGTCTTCACAAATATCAAAGACAAAGGCATTTAAATCAAATCTATTAAATTCAACAAGCCGAACCTGTGTGACATCATTTTCAGCAAAAGCGAGTAATTGAGAAACCAGCCTCGACATACGCTCCACGGCACGTGTAAGTTGGAGATTGATGGCTTCGCGCTCCTCGGGAGTTTTACTTCTACCCAATAACTCAACATAAGCTTTCAGGGCTGAAACAGGAGTTTTAAGTTGATGTGCTGCATCTGCTATAAATCTGGACTGAGAGACTAAAACAAGATCGAGTCGGTGCAGCAAGGCGTTGATAGACGTGACAAGCGGAGTGACCTCAATGGGAACATTTGTTTCATCTAAGGGACTCCGATCACGGTAGGATCTTTCAGCAATAGATCGTTGAAGCTCCTTGAGAGGAAGTAGACCTTTCGCAACTCCGAAACGGACTAAAACGCATACAAGTAAAATAAGAAGAATCTGAGGAAGCACAACAATGACGATAATGTCTCGCGTCATTTCTTCGCGTTTGATGGTTGTCTCAGCGACTCGAATGGAAGTGCCTTGCGCATCTAACCTTGGCAGTTGTACGACGCGAACTTTTTCGCCATCAATGCTTGCATCATATAGTTCGATATTTCCACGTACGATGAGAGGCTGTTGAGTCGGCTTAGGGAGCGACTCACCTGCAATTTTTTTTCCTGCTCGGTCGTAAAGTTCAAAATAGATTTTGTCTTGAGGATCTTGTAGCAGCAATCTGCGTGCAACCTCTGGCAGGTCAAGGTAGATGCCTGATTCATTTGTGCGTACTTGTAGACTGAGCTCGTGGGAGATCTCTATCAGTGCTTTGTCATAGGCATCTCTGGAAAAGCGAGCAGCTAAACCAAAGCCAATCGCACTATCAAGCGCAAGGACCAAAAGAAGCGGATACAGTAGCCATTTGAGTAATTGGGTGCGAAGTAGTATTTTTTTAGGTAGGGTGATCAACAAGGTAACCCATCCCTCTGATGGTCTGAATAGAACAGTTGGCGTGTTCAATTTTTTTTCGAACGCGATGAATGAGTACTTCGATAGCATTACTCGCCATGCCTTCTTCCCAGCCGTACAGTTGGTCGATGATCTGCTGCTTTGTAACCACGCGACCAAGTCTCATAAAGAGTAGCTCAACAAGTGCAAACTCTCGCGCAGTCAAGTCGATTGCATGTTCATCACAAAATATTCGACGCCCTGTCAGATCGATGCGTAAACGACCGTGAAAAATTTCAAGACCACTAGGCGAGTGTGCGCGTCTGATGAGCGCACGCACACGAGCCTCTAGCTCAAAGAGATGAAATGGTTTTGTCAGATAATCGTCAGCGCCGAGATCGAGCCCTTTGACGCGATCCTGAATGCCGTCACGTACGCTCAACATCAGCACAGGCAGCTCGGGTTTCTTGAGGCGGAGCCTACGCAAAACCTCGAGACCGTCTAGAACGGGCAGGCCGATATCTAAAATCAATAAGTCATATTCGGCAGACAGCAGCGCATCAACGGCTGCGCCACCATCACGCGCGATATCTACAAGGTGAGCGCTTTGAGAAAGGGTCCGAAATATTACATCGGCAAGCATTTCATCGTCTTCAGCAAGCAAGATGCGCAACGTGAGTGTCCTTTAGTCTGACTAAATGAAGAGTACGGCGCGCTTAATCAGACCATTTTACTCCGTGTATTGTTTTGAGTTAGCATCCGTCCTAAAAATCAATGGAAACTCATTTGAGGTCTCCGCTTTCGCTGAGGCTGCCGCCCCATCAATCGCAAGCTTCACGACATGATGATTCGGAGACTTGGAGCAAACAGGGTCTGTTGCGGCCGCATCTCCGGTCAGTAAAAATGCCTGACATCGACAGCCACCAAAATCTTTTTCTTTTTCTGAACAAGAGCGACAGGGCTCTTGCATCCAGCTGTCGCCTCGAAAGAAATTAAACGCCTGGCTTTCGTACCAAATTTCGCGGAGGGAATGCTCTTTCACATTTGGGATATTGAGACCGGGTAACTCTCTGGCATTGTGACAAGGTAACGCTGCGCCATCAGGTGCAATATCTAAAAAGATCGAGCCCCAGCCGTTCATGCAAGCTTTGGGACGCTCTTCAAAGTAGTCAGGGACGACAAAGAGCAGTTTGCACTGTTTACCGATTTTTTCGCGGTATGCATTCACAGTGGATTCCGCCGCAACAAGTTGTTCGCGCGTGGGTAAAAGTTGTTGACGATTTTTCATCGCCCAGCCGTAATACTGTGTATTGGCAAGCTCTAAGTATTCGGCTTCGAGATCAAGCGCCATATCGATAATTTTATCGACATGTGGAATGTTATGGCGATGGAGGACGACATTCATCACCATCGGATAGTCATACTTTTTAATCAAGCCCGCAACTTTTTTCTTGAGCTCGAATGTTTTCGTGCTGCTCAGAAAATCGTTCATCTCTTGCGTGGAGTCTTGAAATGAAAGTTGGATGTGATCAAGCCCCGCCTGCTTGAGTGAGGCGATTCTTTTTTCATTGAGTCCAACGCCAGAGGTAATAAGATTGGTATAAAAACCAAGCTGCCGTGCCTCTGCGACCAAGAGGTCTAGGTCATCGCGCAGCAAAGGTTCGCCACCAGAAAATCCCAACTGAGCCGCTCCGAGTGCACGGGCTTCTCGCATGACGCGAATCCACTCGTCTGTACTCAGCTCATTTTTAATACTGTCGTAGTTGACTGGGTTATAGCAAAAGACACAGTGCAAGGGGCAGCGATACGTCAGCTCGGCGAGCAGCCAGAAGGGCGGATTGATAACAGGCTGAGTCATCGTCTGAAGGTGATCCTATTGGATCCAGTTTTTTTCAAAGGCTGCGCGCAACATGCCTTCGACAGGGTCGCGTAAATCAGCCTCACCAAACGCCTGTTCGAGTTCGGAGATCAGTTGGGCAATCGTTCGCTCTCCGTCGCAGCGCTTCAGAATCTCGGCTGCGCTGAGATTGAGTTTGACCATACCCTCAGGGTAGAGGAGAACATAAGCCTGTTGCACCTCTTCCCATTGCAAGCGGAAAAGTCTATTGAGGCGGGGACGCTCAGGAAGAGAGGCAGCGTTGGCATCACTCATTGTGGATAAGCTCGTTCAATGGCATCAAGCATTGACCACAAAATATCAAGCTTGAATTGCAGAATATCAAGCGCACGTTCTTGTTGAGCGCGTGTCGTGAAGTGGTTGAGCGTGACCTCAAGTCCATGATCGACATCACGCTGAGCGAGCGGAATGCGTGAGCGGAAATAGTGCAAACCTGCTGGCTCGATCCATGGATAGTGGGTAGGCCATGTTGCCAGACGATCTTTATGAATTTGGGGGGCGAACATCTCTGTTAATGAAGAACAGATCGCCTCTTGCCAGGGTTGTTGACGCGCAAAATTGACATAGGCATCGCAGGCGAACTTCACCGCAGGCTCAACCTCTTTGAGAGACCAAAGCGTTTCACGATCTAAACCAACCGCAAGACCGAGCCTCGTCCATGCTTCGAGTCCACCACATTCTGTGTCTGTCTGATACTCGCCAAAGCCATCGTGATCAAGAATTCTGGAAATCCATCTACGGCGCGTTTCGCGATCCTGACAGTTGGACATAATCGCAGCGTCTTTGATCGGGATGATCCACTGGTAATAAAAACGATTCAGGACCCAGCCGCGAATTTGTTCTTGAGAACATTCA
>JBIKOQ010000074.1:0-6691 GCA_044357955.1 Burkholderiaceae bacterium
GGCGCCAAAAGACTCGCTCAAGGTATCGTGAGCCTGTTTTATCAAGAAGATATTGCGGATCACTTTGAAAATATTCAGAACTTTTCAGAACCTGAGATTATGGGTGATGAGTGGTCCGCCGCTCCGCCTCCGCAGACTCTGACATCAATTTAATAACGTTGACGCGCGATTATCGAACAGGAAAAAGACATGACAAATCACGAGACATTGCACTCAAAACCGGACACGCTGGATCGTCTACTAGGGCTCACTCCAGGCCATCCTACGTATGAAATCAGACATCAACGCACCAAAGTAGTGGATGCGACTCAGGCAAGCGAGGATCTACTGCTTGGCACTCCTGTCGAAGGACTGTCGGTTAGTGACCGACTCCTCGTTGCTTTGCTTGCCTGCGCACTCGCTGCGTCAGAGGCTTTGAAAAATGAATATGCAAACAGGCTCTCAGCTTTAGGCGTCTCTGATCAAACGATACAAATCGTGGCAAGCGCTAAATTTGATCAACTCAATGACCAGCGTCTCAGACAAATACTGATATTTACTGCTACGCTGATTACAGACCCTGTCAAAGCAGATAAACAGGCACTGTTGGCCTTGAAAGCCTCGGGTCTAAGCACACCACTGATTACGGCACTGGCACAGTTAGTGGCTTTTGTGTCTTATCAGGTCAGAGTCTATGCAGGACTTCATGCCCTTAAAGCATTGAATACGCAAGGAGTACAGCCATGAGCGAAGTCATCCGCATCAAAGGCTTTACCAACGAAACACTGGATTGGAAAGCATGGCTCGACGTCGTCAACATCAGCGAAGCGAGCGCCGAACAGATCGCGATTCTCGAAGAAAGTCATCCCAAGGCAAAAGAATCGGACTATTACCTCTTTCTCGCGCACCAACCTGAGATTTTGCGACAGCGTTCTGCAGCATTCAATGCCATTATGTATGCGCCTGGAGGCATGCCCCGCGCCGAGCGCGAACTCTCCACTGCAGTCGTCTCTCGCATCAACGGATGTGTGTATTGCGCCTCCGTTCATGCTCAACGGTTCGAACAACTCGCCAAAAGAAACGACAGTATTAAACAAGTCTTTACTGACCCTCATACTGCAGGGATCAGTGAACGCGAAAAACAGATTATCCAGTTCAGCATTTTGCTCACAGAAAAACCTGATGCAGTGACTGCTTTAGATATCCAAGCACTTAAAAATGCTGGATTAGACGATGCTGAAATTCTAGATTTAATTCACTCAGTCGCTATTTTTGCTTGGGCGAATCGCTTGATGCTCAATCTCGGCGAACCTGTCTTTCCCTCAGCTTGATATTCTCAATCAGGAGAAACACGTGCAATCCATGCTTAAAACACTATCCTGTGCTGCCTTACTTGCGGCAACATTCTCATCCCCGACTTCAGCTCAGACATGGCCTGAAACTGGAAAACCTATCCACATCGTCGTCCCAGCACCAGGAGGCGGTGGCACAGGTGACACCATTGCCAGAATGTTGGCGGAACAATTAGCCACCAGACTCAAAACGAGTTTTATCATTGAAAATAAACCTGGCGCCAATGGGAATATCGGGGCATCCTTTGCAGCTAAAAGTACACCAGACGGCTATCGATTTTTATTTTCATGGGCAGGCACCTTGGCGGTCAGCCCAAAGCTCTACAGCACACCAGGCTTTGATTCACAAAAAGATTTCACACCTATCGCATTAATTTGTGATGTCCCGAATATCCTTGTCGTCAACAATGGGCAGCCAGTCAAAACACTCAAAGAGTTTGTTGAGTTCGCTAAAAATAATCCCGGAAAACTGAACTTTGGCTCAACAGGGATCGGAAGCTCAATGCATTTGGCCGGAGAGTTGTTTATGACGCAGACCGGTGCAAAAATGGTTCATATCCCCTACAACGCCCCCGGTACAGCCACGACCAACATGATCGCTAATGATATCCAGCTGATGTTCCAGCTCGTCCCCGGCATCGCGAGTCAGGTTAAGGCGGAAAAAGTCAGAGCTCTCGCGATTTTGTCTGATACGCGCTCACCCGCCTTACCCGATGTTCCCACCACGACCGAGCTAGGCTTTCCAAAACTGCAATCTTCAACATGGTTCGCCATGCTGGCCCCCAAAGGCACTCCCAAACCGATTATTGATAAGATGAATACAGAGATCAATGCTGTTTTAAAGGATCCTGATTTTCAAAAGAAGCTCGCTGCCATTGGTGCGACCACCTTGGGGGGGTCTGCAGAAAAACTTTCCTCGCATTTAAGTGCAGAGCTTGAAAAGTGGGGTGCTGTTATTCAAGCCGCAGGTATTAAGGCGCAGTAATTTTTTACTTCAGTGACGAGCGATCCTCTAAAATGCGAAGTCTATCCATGCCATCGTTTGGAGTCGCTCGTGCCCTTCTTTGCTTCAAGTCTTAGTTTACGTTCAGTCGTTTTTTCGCTGTTGACCTCAACAGCACTTTTTTTATCATTACCTTCCCACGCCTACTTTCCCTTTATTACGGATGACACCGGTACGCAAGGCGAAGGTGGTAATCAGTTCGAGCTGAACTATGTCTTTACCAAAGAGCGAGGCGTGGGTGTTGCGGCGGACGGAACATACATTCCTGGTGACTTCGGCACGAGCAACGCCTTTCCCATCACCTATACACGCGGGTTGACTGACGACCTCGATGTTTTTGTTGGCATCATCCGACAAACTTCACCGACGAATGGCTGGATGAACTCAGCCATTGGTTTTAAATGGCGCTTTGCAGGAAATGCCGAAGAAGGCTGGAGCTTCGCAATCAAACCAGCACTTTTAACGCCTGTCTCACGCAGCATGGAAGCCTCTGGGCTCGGCAACGGCAAAACCAACGGGTCCGTTTCACTGATCAGCTCCTACCTTCAGCCAACCTATGAAGTGCACCTCAATGCACGCTACACCAGCAACTTTTCCTATAGCGGCGCTGAGGAACAGCAGGCACAACATCTCTGGGGAGTGTCCGTCGCACCCGTCTGGGTATTGAATCAACAGTGGAAACTTGGTTTGGATGCAGGACTCGAAACAAATCCAAATGCCACAAGTGCTCAAGTTGCTTATGCCCAAATTGGCGCAGTGTATGCGCCCATTAAAAATGTGCAACTCGGTTTAGGTGTCATCGGAAGTCGAGCCCTTGGCAGTCCCAGTCGAGAATACAACTGGTCTATCATATCTGGTGTGACCTGGCAGTTTTAAATGACATAAGCGGCGCAACTCTTTATCCCGTGCGTTGCCGTTGCCCCCTCAGCGGTAACATCACAAGATCGCCTTGCTCATCTTTAAGACAAGACAAACGCACCTTAAATAAATGTTCTAAGGCATTTTTTGCTTCTTCACCACTGTTTACCATCTCTAACTTTCCGGTTGGATGTACCAGCACGAGTCGATTGAAGTATCTCAATGCATGATTGAGATCATGCATGACGGCAATCACCGCATGCTTTCGCAGACGTGCAAAACCCATTAATGTTTCTAGCAGAAAGTCTTGGCATCCTGGATCGACGGCGGCCATCGGCTCGTCCATCAATATAAAACCGTGCTCAACATCCCAAAGCTGTGCAACAACGCGAGCAAGATGAACGCGCGCCAACTCGCCACCTGACAAAGTATCGATCGTCTGATCCAAATGATGCGTGAGCCCGAGTAAGCCAGCCGCCTGAGAAACAATCTGATGATGATCTGGATCGGTTTTACGCGCGACACGACCTAAACCAATCACAATCCGTGCAGGGAGAGCAAAAGCAAACTCTTGAAACTGCGATAAAACAGCTCGCATTTCGCTCAAAGCCTGTGAAGTCCAACAGTCCAGAGGCCGATGGTTAAAGATAATACGTCCGGTATTGGCTCGATATGTGCCCGACATGAGCTTCAGGAGTGTTGACTTGCCAGCACCATTTGGGCCCACGATCGCCACACACTCGTTGTGATGAATGCAGAGTGAATAGGGACCCAAAGAGTTACGTCCTAGTTTTTTAACGACATGATCTAGTAGAAGCATCGTCATCACCCTATTCGATGCCGACGGGTTCGTAACAACACGATCAAAAAAGGACTACCCAATAAAGCTGTGAAAATACCCACGGGTACTTCGGCGGGAATCACAATCGTCCGTGCGATCGTATCTGCCGTCAGCATTAATAATGCGCCCATGAGCATTGAGAGAGGTAAAAGTACCCGTTGATCAGCGCCAATAACGGCACGCGCGAGATGAGGTGCGATCAGACCAATAAAACCGATCACCCCACAAAAGGCGACTGATAGTCCCGCCAGCAAGGCAACCATCACAGAAATAGACCAACGCAATCTACTCACAACAATGCCGAGATGTGCCGCTGTCACTTCACCAAGGCTCAGAGCATTTAGACGTGGCGACAGGCGACTTGAGCAGACGTAAACAATCACAAGCATGAGCCACATCATCACAACCATCGTCCAATTGGCGCCTGCCAAGGAACCTAGTGTCCAAAAGGATAGATTCCGCAATTGCTCGTCAGTCGCAAGATACGTACATAAACCGATGATCGAAACACCTAGCGCATTTAAAGCAATACCCAGCAAGAGCAATCCAGAGATTGAACCTGACGCCAGCCATTTCGAACTGACATTGAGCGTCATGCACGTTAAAAATGCACCCAAAAACGACATGATAGGCAATATCCAGATTTTGGCCATCCCAAACATGGCAATGCGATCCCCTGAACAAAATACGATCGTGAGCGCTGTGGCAGAGGCAGCTCCCGTTGTCACACCGAGTAAACTGGGATCCGCTAATGGATTACGAAACAAACCCTGCACTAAGGTGCCCGCTAGACCTAAAGCGGCCCCCATCAATACGGCAAGCATCACACGCGGAATACGCAAATACCAAAGAATATAAATATCACCGTTTTGAGAGCTTTTGAATAATGGGTGTTCACCTGTCAACAATGAGAGCCAAACTTCGGTATGAATAGGAAAAGCACCCTTTTGCAGTGCACCCAGAATACTTAGTAAAAGCACAAAAATAAAAAGTAGAAAAACACAGGTCTTAGGTTTTTTTAGAAAACTCATGTAATCACCGAAGCCCTGAATTGTTCGCTCAACTGTTGAACGGCCATGGGTAATCTAGGTCCAAAACCGAGTAACAAACTTGCGTCCATCACCGCGATATGTTGAGCACGACCGGCTGGCGTTTGACTGAGGCCTGGGAGCTTGAGCACGGATGAGCGCTCGCCCATGGTTTTAAAACCGTGCTCTGTGAGCAGAATGACGTCCGGTCGTGCCGCGATCAAGGACTCGGGTGTGAGAGGTTTAAAACCTGTAAAGTCTGAAGTTGCATTGATCGCACCCGCATACTCGATCATCGCATGGGCACCCGTTTGTATGCCTGAGGCCATAAGACGACTTGTACTGTGCGCAAAAAGAAAGAGTACGCGAGGTCGAACTGTCGTGTGATGAGAGACCGATAAGCAAACCTCACTCCACGCTAGGCTCAGACGCTCAATCAACGCAACAGCCTTTGCCTCACTAGCCAAGAGTCTGCCGATGCGTGCGATTCGTTGAACAAGTCCCTCGAAGCGGTATCCTGAATCCATGACTTCGACGGGTACGCCTACATTTGAAACTTGACGAAGCACCTCCGGCGGACCCGCCTCCTCAGTGACCAAAACCGAGGTGGGTGATAATGCCAAAATACCCTCTGCGGATAGCCTGCGTGCATAGCCGACCTGCGGGAGAAGCTGCGCCTGATGGGGAAAGCTTGAAGTCGAGTCCACACCGACGAGGCAAGACTGAGCCTCTAGGGCGTACACAATCTCAGTCAAGGCCCCTCCTACCGAGACAATCCTTGGGGGTCGAATACCCACACTTTTCGCATGCATGCTTTGACTCATCGCCAAGGCGCCGATGGTACCGAGACGGCCAAGTGCTCGACGACGCATTAAAAAAGCCAACGTTTCAGGAAGTCGAGCTGGTGTTATGCGGCGCATACACGTCCCCCTGTACATAATTCATCAAGTAACGCACGCCATTGGATATTTTCAGGAAAGCCAGGTTTGCGCTGACCAAATATCATCGTGATGACTTCACCAGCATGATCAAATAGCTCTAGTGAAGTCACCACACCATCTACGGTTGGCTTTCGAATAATCCATGCGCTGGAAATGTGATCCTGCCGTAGGTGTAGATTGAAATCTGAATCAAGTACATTGAGCCAACCCTGCGTCACAGAGATGTTGTGAATCATCCCCGTATGAATTTGAATCACACCAGAATTGGAAACAAAAACCATGACCTGGATTTTTTTATCTGAGGCGAGACCCAATACCCGACGAAAATCACCTGCCTTGACCTGTTGCGCGTAAGCAGCCCCAATCAGACGAAAGGCCTGAAGTCTAGAGACATCGTATTTTTTGAGTATCAAAAAGAAATCGTGTGTATCGCGCATAGCGATCCAATCCTGTTGCAATCCAGGCACATCGATTTCGGCATCATTTCGTTCTGGTTTAGCCCAAGCATGTGGAGAAATTGAGATCATGGACGACTGTAGCGGTGCAGCGAATCGATTTTTGATCTCCTCGAAGGCAGCGATCTGACTTTCGGGGCGTAAAAATATTTTGTGGATCGCAACACCATATCGATCAAAGAACTGAAGACTATGTTGGACACCCCGAGCCGTTAGCTCAATCACGGCGAAAAC
>JBIKOQ010000076.1:0-6607 GCA_044357955.1 Burkholderiaceae bacterium
AACGCTATTCTCAAGGCCTCGTCTTTATTTGCCAGAGTTGCGTATGTGAAATCGCGAGTAGTGATAGACAAAATTCGCTCCTAATAGAGGCTGTATCAATGTATTAAGAGCAAACTTTCAAATTACAATTTTATCTTGTAGCACAAGCGAGAAGATTTCAATAAATGGTTGCTGGCTGCAGCCTCGTGATTAAAGTCTAATTCGTTGAGCAGCTTTACTGTCAAAGGCCTCTAATCCAAGCGCCCAAAGCTCGAGCATGCGATGTGCTGTGGGTTCAAAGTGATCTTCTGGGTATTCGTTGAGGTGTTCGATCACTTTATCAGAGGTCTCAATAAGTGCTGTTGCAATTTGAGCCTTCCAATTTTTGACACTTTTTGCAGATAATAAACACTGTGTTGAAAGTGATTGGATAGAGTCTGGCGTCAACCAACGCTTTGAACCCTCAAAATTGATCGCCATTCCGTCGTCAGCATCTCTGGAATTTGCAAGTGTTGGTGCATAGACCGACATGCTTAACATGTCGTACACAGGTGCTAATTCTGCCGCCTGCATATTTTCATAAAGGAGTCCGAAATTTTTCAAATGCGCATCGCCATTGCGGATGGTTGATGCAAGGAGATATTGACCAAAAAACTGATCGAAAGATTTTCTCTTTTTTTCACCTTGACAAAATGTTCCTATCGTTTTGATCAGGCGTTCAACAGACCCGGTAAATTTATCTCTCGCAGGTCGTCCAAACAGCGCACACATATCCTCAAAGCCAACAGACATGCCTTCAGAATTTAAATCAAAGCGTTTGACCAGCAGATGTTTGCGATCCTCAGCGAGATGAATGTCCGGTACCGTTAAACCAGACGCACGCGCTGCCATCATCCCAAAATACTCTAGCAACACAATGTGAGGATGATCATCATCGTTCAGTTTGATAATCCATTCTTCTAGTGCGAGCGTGGGTCTGCCACTCTGATGGTGGCTTGGGCTTTTAGCGAGAAATTTTATAAATCCGCCCGATACACCCGACGTGTGCAAACGCTCGCCAAGATAGTGTTTAACAAGCGTTGTTGTGTCTTCTTTAATTAAACGCGACAGTGTTTCGTGCGGAGTAAGGCCCGATGGCGCCTGTCCATGTGGAGTGACTTGAATGCGACCGATCATGTTTTCACCCACTACTGCGAGTAACTCGAGATCCCCAAAATGTTCGAATCGTTTACTGAACTTTTTAGTGATGAGTTCACGTAGTGCGCCTTCTGGCAAAGAGATCTGAAATACGGGATGTAGCTCCCTGCTGATCCAGCTCTCTAATCGTTTGGGCATGAGTAGAGAGATTGGAAGGGCTTCAGGTGCATTAGGCAGATAGTTAAAAACAAAAGTGTAGGGATCCGGTTGATCTAAAACACCGACTAGCTGATTGGATACATACACATCAAGCATTAGAGTCGCCTTGATTCATTGCTTTAAATGAATGTTGACTTGAAAACAGCTTTTCGTTTTCGCGGGTGAGATCATCTAAATTTGGAAGCTGTGGCTTATAAACGCTGATCTCTAGGCTAAGTGCAGTGGTGATTCGACGCAAGGTCGAGAGCGTACAGTCCCCGCCGGATTCAATCAGAACGATTGTCCGTCGTGCAACACCGGACATCTCGGCGAGTTGAGATTGAGTGAATTTTTGTGACTTGCGTGCATGAACGATTTCTTGGATCAAGGGATCCAAAAGTGGGTGCTTTGACTGTTTGGTCTGGACATTTGAGCTCTTCATTTGAGCAATATACATTACATTTTATGGAATGTATATTAAAAAAGTAATTTATAGATTACTTTTAATCAGTTTGTTTTATAAAGTTGATGAACGTGATAAATATGTAAATCATCATTGACAATATTTCCCGACCGACACTGGCCAAAGTAGAGCGGGGTGATCCATCAGTGACCCTTGGCACCTATCTTCGGATTCTGGCCATATATGGGTTGGAGAATGATCTTTCTGTTGTAGCGGGGGATGACATTTTAGGACGTCGCCTACAGGACTTGGCACTGTCAAGGAAATAGACCCTGACCGCAGCCGGGCAAAGTCAGCTCCGGCCTAAACTCAAAATGGATACTGTCGTAGTGCCACCATTTTCCGCCCCACACAAAGCCCTTTGATTCAAAGATGTTCACGATTTGATTGAAATCTGTATCGAGCAGGATTTCTGAGGGAAATTTGCGGGTTTGGCCTTGCGAGACGGTGTCCCACCTCCAGTAGCGTCCGAGGGAATCGGGTAGTTTGAAATCAATCGCGACCCCAAGGGCATGCATACTCAAACGGCGAGTGCCTGCGATGTTTCTCCATTGATACGTGCCCAAGCTTTGATTCACATATTTCGATAAGCCTGCTCGGTCAATCTCATGACCGACGGCCTCCAGGGCTTGGGCGGCCCCATTCACTTGAGAAAATTGGATCTTGCACTGGCACGGTGCCCAGTCAACAGCGATGAGATTTTTAGTCACCTCGGCTGAAGACTTGCCATACATGTCCATAAATAGAGGCATGTGACGCAAGCGTCCTGGATCTTCGTTGGGTTGAGGAGGCGTGTCTAACAAGCCCTTGCGATAAGGCTGACGCAGCTGACTATAAAGGTCGGCATGGTCGAGTTCGTCTTGAAAGTCTTTATATTTCTTTTCAGGTTGATAGGGATACTGATGTCCTGTTAGTGCAGAGATCAATTGATGGTCTGAAGAAAGCAAAAGCTTGTCAGGGTAAGCATCAACCAAACATGAAAGAGGGTGTTTTGCAGGGGGGCTTGTGTTGCCTGTGAGAGGCATAAAAAAAAGAATGCCGAGCACAAGCCCCCCGATGAACCCGAGGTGTTGACGTACGCGAATGGGGAAGGCTGTACTCAAAACTGAGGCGGCGGGTTGATTTGATTTCTACGGATTCTAGCGTTAATGAGCGTGTTCTAGGAGGCATTGTCCCCTTGGAGAGGTGCTCGGAATGGTAAACTTATCAATTGTCGATTTGATACAGGATTTGCATAGATGCTCTCAATTACGCTCCCCGACGGGTCGCAGCGTCAATACCCAGGACCGGTCACGGTCGCTGAGGTTGCTCAGTCGATCGGTGCTGGTCTGGCGCGTGCCGCGCTTGGTGGTCGTGTCATACAGGGTGCCGAAAGCCGTTTGGTCGACACCACGCATCGCATCGAAAACGATACGCATCTTGCCATCATCACGCCCAAAGACGCGGATGGACTGGATTTGATCCGTCACTCCACCGCCCATTTATTAGCGTATGCAGTCAAAACACTTTTTCCTGAGGCGCAAGTCACGATTGGTCCAGTGATCGACAACGGTTTTTATTACGACTTTTCTTACAAGCGACCCTTTACCCCCGAGGACTTGGTTGCGATCGAAAAGAAAATGACCGAGCTCGCTAAAAAAGACGAGGTTGTCACTCGCGAGGAATGGTTGCGTGATGATGCAGTGACCTACTTCAAAGGCATTGGCGAGGCTTACAAGGCCGAGATCATCGGTGCGATTCCTGGCAACGAGACAATCAGTCTTTATCGCGAAGGTGACTTCATCGATTTGTGTCGCGGCCCCCATGTACCGAGCACAGGCAAGTTAAAAGTCTTCAAGCTCATGAAGGTCGCAGGCGCCTATTGGCGGGGTGATAGCAACAATGAGATGTTGCAGCGTATTTACGGTACTGCCTGGGCGACCAAAGAAGACCAGGATGCGTATCTGCATATGCTCGAAGAAGCAGAGCGTCGTGACCACCGCAAGATCGGTCGTGACCTTGATTTGTTCCATTTTCAAGAAGAAGGTCCGGGTCTGATTTTCTGGCATCCCAAAGGGTGGGCGATCTGGCAGCAAGTCGAGCAATACATGCGAGCCGTGTATCGCGACAATGGGTATCAGGAGGTCAAAGCCCCCCAGATTCTCGATATTTCACTCTGGAAAAAAACCGGACACTGGGATAACTATCGCGAAAATATGTTTACTACCGAGTCTGAAAATCGGGTTTATGGTCTCAAGCCCATGAACTGCCCAGGACACGTCCAGATTTTCAATTCGAGTTTGCATTCGTATCGTGACTTGCCACTGCGTTATGGCGAATTTGGTCAGTGCCACCGTAATGAGCCCTCAGGCTCCTTGCATGGCATGATGCGCGTGAGGGGGTTTACGCAGGACGATGGTCATATTTTCTGTACTGAGGATCAGTTACAGGACGAGTGTGCCGCCTTTACGTCCTTACTTCAAAAGGTCTATGCTGATTTTGGCTTTACCGAGGTGCTCTACAAGGTTGCGACACGACCTGAAAAGCGTATTGGTAGCGACGAGGTGTGGGACAAAGCTGAAACGGCTCTGATGGAAAGTCTGAAACGTACGGACTGTGTGTTTGAGGTCTCGCCAGGCGAGGGTGCTTTTTATGGCCCAAAGATTGAATACACCCTCAAAGACGCAATCGGTCGCCATTGGCAGTGCGGAACGATTCAAGTTGATTTCTCAATGCCTCAGCGGCTTGGCGCGGAGTTTGTGGATGCGTCTGATCAGCGCCGTGCACCCGTGATGCTTCATCGCGCCATTCTTGGTTCTTTCGAGCGTTTTATCGGTATGTTGATTGAAAATCATGCCGGTGCGATGCCTGCTTGGTTGGCACCTGTTCAAGCCGTCGTATGCTGTATTTCGGAGCATACGGCTGATTATGCGGCAGAAATCACACAAAGCCTGAAGAAACAAGGCTTTAGAGTAGAATCAGATTGTCGTAGTGAAAAAATTACCTATAAAATTCGTGAACATAGTTTGCAAAAGGTCCCCTATATCTTGGTGGTCGGCGAAAAAGAGCGCCAGGCGGGGACTGTCGCAGTGCGTGGACGTGGTGGGGTTGAGCTGGGTGTGATGCCTTCTGCTCAATTCTCTTCACTACTAAACGAAGACGTGGCATTACGCCGCAATTCCGGTTCGTCTGCACCGCAGTCGGCCTAACTACTAGGAGTCGTCAACATCGCAACAGAAAAACCACATCGCATCAACGGTGAAATTCGTGTTTCCGAGGTGCGTTTATTAGGCATAGAGGGCGAACAGCTCGGTATTGTTAAAATTTTCGACGCTATCCGCATGGCCGAGGAAAATGAGATTGACTTGGTCGAGATCGCGCCTAACGCTGATCCGCCAGTTTGCCGTTTGATGGATTACGGCAAATTTAAATACCAAGAACAAAAGCGCCTTGCCGAGGCGCGATCCAAACAAAAAATCATTCAGGTCAAAGAGGTGAAGTTCCGGCCTGCGACCGACGAAGGCGACTATCAGGTCAAGCTTCGAAACCTCAAGCGTTTTCTCGACGAGGGTGATAAAGCCAAAGTCACGCTGCGTTTCCGCGGTCGAGAGATGGCGCACCAAGAGCTCGGTATGCGCGTTCTTGAGCGAGTGCGCGACGACTTGACAGAGATGGCTGTCGTCGAAGCAATGCCCAAGCTTGAAGGTCGCCAAATGGTGATGGTTCTTTCTCCTCGGAAGAAGACAACGACAAAAGAAGCCGCGGCTTAACTCATGCATGTATTGTTTGTTCTAGATCCACTTCCGGGTTTAAACGCTTACAAGGACAGCTCTGTGGCGATGATGCAGGCGCTAGTCGCCCGCGGTCATCATTTCAGTGTTGCTTTGCAAGGTGACGTCTTCATCGAGCGTGGTCAAGTCCTTGCACGCGCGACGCAGATCAACCTGGTCGCGGGTGCAAATTTGCATGAGCCTCACTGGTGGACCGAAGTTGGCGCTCCAGTGGATACGCCACTGAGTGCATTTTCTGCAGTGCTGATGCGCAAAGATCCTCCCTTTGATATGGAGTACGTCTACATCACACATATGTTTGACTATGCGCAAGCACAAGGCGCGCGTATCTTTAACAGCGGCGCGGCGATTCGCAATCATCCGGAAAAGCTTGCGATTACAGAGTTTGCTCAGTTTACGACGCCAACGCTTGTAACGCGGGACATGGCGCGTATCAAAGCTTTCCATCAAGAGCACGGCGAAGTGATTGTCAAACCTCTTGATGGTATGGGTGGCACTGGTATTTTTAAACTTGCTGCCAACGAACCCAATTTAAACGCCATTCTTGAGTCTTTAACGCATGATGGTCAACGTTCGATCATGGCGCAGCGCTTCATCCCCGAGATTACTCAAGGCGATAAACGCATTTTATTGATTGGTGGCGAACCTGTTCCCTATTGTCTCGCTCGGATTCCTCTCGCGGGTGAAACACGCGGCAATTTAGCAGCGGGTGGTCGTGGCGTTGCCCAACCTCTCTCTAAACGTGACTGGGAAATTGCGCGCGAGATCGCACCTCAGTTGAGTAAAAGGGGACTCTTACTCGTTGGGCTTGATGTGATTGGTGACTACGTTACTGAAATCAATGTAACGAGTCCGACGTGCTTTGTTGAAATTACTGAGCAAACGGGCTTTGATGTTGGGGCGCGTTTTGTCGAGGCCCTAGAACAAGCGGTTGCTCAGGCAGCTTAGTGCGATGATTGCCATTTTTGTCGTTGCTCACATGCCTCTCGCATCGGCCTTAGCGTCTTGCGCTCGGCATGTACTCGGTGCTGAACCAGATATCCGAGTGTTTGATATTCAA
>JBIKOQ010000325.1:0-3060 GCA_044357955.1 Burkholderiaceae bacterium
CTGTTTGCTGTGCGCTCATCATCATCTCTCTTTTTTGCTGTGCTCAGACCTGATCTCTGGTGCCGAGCTCGACGATTCTATTGAAGTCTTCATCATCCGATATAGATTGCGCGCTAAGCGCCCACAATTCAGCGACCTTTGCAGACATCGGCAAATCGATCGCGAGCGCGGAAATCAACTCCTGCGAGAGTCGAACATCCTTACGCATCAATTTCATCGTAAAGCCAGAGTCAAACTGACCGTTCATAATCCATGTGGGATAACTATGCTCAGTAATAAAGCTTCGACCTGAGCCCGCATTGATCCCCTGCAATAACTGCTCAGTCGGCACCCCTGCTTTAGCTGCCATTCGGGTAACCTCGCCCGCGATGAGCAAATGCGCCGCGGCAAATAGGTTGTTGGCAATTTTGGCGACATGCCCGGCACCAATATCGCCGACATGCACGCGCTTGGCTGTCATCGCCGCGAGGATGGGTTCCGCGCGGTCAAGATCCTCCTTGGCCCCGCCAATCACCATCGCCATCGTTCCGGTGATCGCACCTTTGGGACCACCGCTCACGGGGGCATCCAACATGTTCATCCCCGCAGCGTTCAATGCAACAGCCAAGCGACGCGTTGTCTCCGGATGTGAGGTCGAAGTATCGACCACCAATAAACCTGGCTTGGCATTGGCAAGAATTCCGTTTGGCCCACAGACAACCTGCTCGACAATCGCGGCCGTTGGAAGCGACAAAATAACAACGTCGCACTCAAAGACGACTTCACCGATCGTTTCTCTGACTGAGACACCCTCTTTAGCCAAGGACTCGCGCGTCGCAGGCGCCACATCGGTACCCACCACCTCAAAACCATTACGCTTGAGGGTCAGCGCCATGCCCCGCCCCATATTTCCCAAACCAATTAAGCCAACTTGTTTCAACATTTTTTAATTCCTAAATAAACCAGAATTCCATTCCTAAGACGCCTATGCTCAGCCCATTCAGTGACTATTTAGTCTAGGATAACGGTTCTAATAAGGATAACGGACTTCAAGGACCTGTATGCGCTCTGATCTTGCTATTGCCCAAGCCGCCAACAAAACGCCCATTTTAAAGCTCGCTCCCGCCAAGGCTGACATACCAGAAGATGCATTAGAACCCTATGGTCGCTTCAAGGCCAAGCTTTCACTTGACTACATCCGCTCTCTCCAAGATCGACCCAATGGAAAATTAATTTTAGTCACGGCCATCTCCCCAACTCCCGCAGGCGAAGGCAAAACGACGACAACCGTGGGCCTAGGCGACGCACTCAATCACATCGGTAAGCGCGCCATGATTTGCTTGCGAGAACCCTCGCTGGGCCCGGTATTTGGCATGAAAGGCGGCGCAGCGGGTGGAGGCATGGCGCAAGTCGTACCGATGGAAGACATCAACCTACACTTTACGGGCGACTTTAACGCCATCGCACTCGCCAACAATTTATTGGCTGCTCTGATCGACAATCACATCCATCATGGCAACAAATTACAATTCGACGTGCGACGCATCACCTGGAGACGCGTAGTTGACCTCAATGATCGTGCCCTGAGACAGATCGTTGTCGGCCTGGGCGGCACCGTTAACGGCTTTCCGCGCGAGGATCATTTTGATATTGTCGTCGCCTCCGAAGTCATGGCGATTTTTTGTCTGGTCAACAGTCTGCAAGATTTAAAAGAACGTTTGGGTGATATTGTCGTTGGCCAATCACTTTCCGGCAAACCGATCCGTGCACGTGACCTACAGGCCCAAGGCGCCATGGCCGCGCTCCTCAAAGAGGCGCTTGCTCCCAACATCGTTCAGACCCTTGAAAATAATCTTGCCATTGTGCACGGCGGGCCTTTCGCCAACATCGCACATGGCTGTAACTCTGTACTCGCCACCTCCACAGCACTCAAGCTCGCAGACTATGTCGTCACAGAAGCAGGTTTTGGCGCAGACCTGGGCGCCGAAAAATTTCTCGATATCAAGTGCCGCAAAGCAGGTCTGGCACCATCAGCCGTCGTCTTGGTCGCCACTGTTCGCGCGTTGAAATATCACGGTGGCGTCGAGGTCAAAGAAGTCGGCACTGAAAACTTAAAAGCGTTACAAGCTGGCCTCGTCAACCTTGAGCGTCACATTCATAATATTCAGCACAACTTTGGTCTGCCTTGCGTGGTCGCGATCAATCATCGCACCGAGGACACCCCAGCAGAAATAGAGCTATTGAAATCAACGGCCGCGGCGCTCGGTGTCGAGGTTGTCTTAGCCCAGCACTGGGCTAAAGGCGGTCCTGGCGCAGCCGAGCTTGCGCACGCAGTCGTAAAACTTTGCGAACAACCCAATCATTTCAAATTTTTATACGAAGACGATGCCTTACTTCTAGAAAAAGTAAGCACCATCGCCGTCAAAACCTATGGCGCCGATGGCATCTCTTGCGACGCTAAAATCAGGGCACAATTTGCGCAACTCGAGGCCGATGGCTACGGCCACCTCCCTGTTTGTATTGCTAAAACGCAATACTCCTTTTCGTCGGATGCCAAACTACGTGGCGCTCCCAGTGGCCATACCCTTGCAATTCGCGAAGTGCGTCTTGCGGCTGGCGCAGGCTTTATCGTAGTGGTGTGCGGAGACATCATGACCATGCCGGGACTCCCCGCCGTACCCGCTGCTAACAATATCGATATCAACGAAGCCGGGGAAATCATCGGCTTGTCATAGCTCCTATTGTGCAATGACTTGCCGAAGCGACCTCTTCGGCAAGGGCACAGGACATACTTTTTTAAATCACCAAGCCATCAGTGTTGAGCAACAGATCATTAATTGCTTCGTAATACTTAACGTAGCCAGAACATCTGCAAATGTGATCCCCCATACTGTCTTGTATGACTTGATTTAAATCGGAACGCTTAACGGGATTTCTTTTCAGCTGATCCATTAATAAAGTGATACCCATTAAAAAACCTGGCGCACAATAGCCGCACTGAAATGAAAAATGTTTAAGGACCCCTTGTTGCTGTGCTGAAAGAATATCGCCAGAGGCCAATCCCTCAACAGTGAGAATATT
>JBIKOQ010000201.1:0-4208 GCA_044357955.1 Burkholderiaceae bacterium
GGACTTTTAGTGCCCTCACTTTTCAAACGCTCAATCAACGCATTGTCGCTCGCCTCGATACGATTAATCTTGATCCCGGTCGCCTTGGTAAATCCACCATAGAGAAGCTCGTCCGTCTGATAGTGACGCGCGGAGTAAATATTGAGCTCTTGGCCGGGCTTGCCTGTCTGAGCATGAGCCCCTACAACAGAGGCGATCGACAACATGCCGACTGCTAAAGTTTTGAAAACAGTGTTGAAAACGCGTTGCTTGTTCATCAAAGAATGATCCGTAAAAGCACGAAGAGCTAAAAAACTCATCATAACACTAAATGCGAATCATTATCAATAGCGATTGGCTTTTGACATCGCTCGAGACAGCAAAATGACCGGAATCAGTCCGGCAACCACAATCGTCAAGGAGGGCAAAGCAAGCTCTGACAAGCGTTCATCGGCGGCAAGCTGATAGGTCGCCACCGCTAGGGTGTCAAAATTAAAAGGACGCAGCAACAGGGTTGCGGGCAACTCTTTCATCACATCGACAAAAACAAACAAGCCCGCTGTCAGGACGCTGCGTTTGAGCAGCGGAAAATGAATGGCGCGCATCGTTTGCCAAGGGGTCGCGCCCAACAGAGCTGCACTGCCGTCCATCGAGGGTGTAATCCGAGAAAGTCCCGCTTCCACGCTTTGCAAACTCGAGGACAGAAACCGAATCAAATACGCGTAAATCAACACCGACACCGTCGCAGACATGATCCAAGCTATTTGAAACAAGCCTAAAACGGACAAAATTCCCACTGCCAGCACGGCTCCGGGCAGGGCGTACCCCAAGCCAAGGAGCCGATTGACCCAATGCATGGTGGCGCTTTTGGTCAGTCTCGCCCCATAGGCCAGAATCAATGCGCATGCGACGGAGATCAACGCCGTGATTGCAGAGAGTCCAAACGAGTTTTGCAACCAGTCCAGGTAGCGTGCATCTAGGCTCAAGCCCTGCTCCCACAACAGCTTAAGCAAGGCGGCAACAGGCAAAAGAAACGCGCAGACCAAGGTCGAACCGCAGGCGGCAAACGCCCAAAAGGCTTTTCTGCCCCGCAAAAGACGAGGAGGCGCGACGCGTTGCACAACACCGGAACTCACATAGCGCATGCGGGCGCGATTGGTTTGCTCAATATAGAAAATGAGTAGCACAAAGACCAGCAAACCCAGTGAGAGCTGCACTGCGGCCAAGCGGTCACTAAAGGACAACCATGCCCTGAAAATACCCGTTGCAAACGTCTCCACACCAAAATACGCCACGGCGCCATAGTCGGCCATGACCTCCATCAGAGCGAGGGCCATGCCGGCAAAAATCGCAGGACGCGACATGGGTAGCACTAAGCGATAAAACGCCTGAAAACCGCTATAACCCAGTGTTTCAGCTGCTTCGGACAAACGGGCGCTGCGATCCAGAAATGAGGTCCTGGCGATCAGGTACACATAAGGAAAGAGACAAAAAGAAAACGCCCACATCGCGCCCCCTAGCGAGCGCGGGTCGGGAAAAAACCAGAGCTGCTCAAGGCCCGATGCATTGCGTAACGCAGTTTGAATCGGTCCCGAAAACTGCAAAATATCGACAAAAAGATAGGCCATCACATAGGTTGGGATCGCGAGCGGCAAAATAAGCGCCCATTCAAAGAGCTTTTTGCCGGGAAACTGGTAGTTGGCGACCAGCCAGGCATTGCCGACCCCTAGAACAAACACCCCAAACCCTACCCCGATGAGCAGCAAGAGTGTGGACGTGACATACTCACCCAATACGTGCTGCCAGAGATGTTGCAGAGTGCCTTGGCGGCTGAGCTCCTGCGCGGCCTCACCCGTGCCCTCGGTAAAAAAGGGGATAAACAGGCCCAGCAGCGGTAGCGACAACAAAACTGCGATCAGGACAACGACTCGACTCATGCGTGTTGCGCTCGGCTCAAAATAAAAAAGGGTTCTAGAATCAAACTGCTGTTAATGAGAAAATTATAAAGATGAATACCTCGCCACCTTTGCTTGCCCTCGATCACGTCGAAATCAGCTACCCACGTCTAGATGGTCCAGGGCGCGTGCAGATTGTTCGGGATTTAACCCTCAGTCTAGCCCGAGGCAGCATTGCGTGTTTGCTCGGCCCCTCAGGCTGTGGCAAATCCACCATTCTCAGGGCCATTTGTGGCTTCGAAGCGTTGCAAAACGGGACCGTCAGCATGCATGGCAAAGTGGTCAGCGCCCCGGATACTTTAGTCGCCCCCAACCTGCGCAAGGTTGGAATGGTTTTTCAGGATTTCGCGCTTTTCCCCCATCTCAGCGTTTTAGAAAACGTGATGTTTGGTTTACGAGCCCTTGCACCGGCGAAACGCCGCGAGGTCGGGCTCCACTGGCTTGAGCGCGTCTCTCTCGCAGACAAGGCGGTTGCTTACCCGCATGAATTGAGCGGCGGTCAACAGCAACGCGTCGCGCTCGCGCGCGCCATGGCACCCGAGCCTGACTTGATTTTGCTCGATGAGCCCTTCTCCAGTCTCGACATTGATCTACGCGAAAGACTCGCTAGTGAAATGCGGGATATTTTAAAAATCAATGGCGTGACCGCCTTGCTCGTCACACACGACCAGTTTGAAGCCTTTGCGATTGCGGATCATATCGGCGTCATGTCCGAGGGCCGAATCGTGCAATGGGATACGCCCTACGACCTGTACCACGAGCCCATCAACCGATATGTCGCGGACTTTATCGGCCGTGGCGTCTTTGTCAAAGGCATCATTCAACCCAACGCCATGGTCAAGATCGAGCTCGGAGAGCTACAGCTCGACAATGACCACCACGACCCCCTCGGCACCGAGGTCGATGTCCTGTTGCGTGCCGACGACATTCAGCATGACGATGCCAGCCCACAGCTCGCCGAAGTCGTGCGCAAAACATTTAGAGGCGCTGATTTTCTCTATACCTTGCGTTTGCCTTCCGGCCAGGAAGTACTCGCTTATGTGCCCAGCCATCACGATCATTCGCTTGGCGAAAAAATTGGGATCAGGCTCGGCGTTGACCACGTCGTGACTTTTTAGGCCAAGCTAAATTTAAGCCCGCTTTATAGGCCCTTTTTTCGATCCATCTAAAGGAAAACCCTGTGTTTGGGAAAAACCCGCCCATAGTAGGGCTCTGCCTGTGTAGAATCGCTGAGCCTTCACAGGTCATGCTGACACCTTAGCCTAAATAAATCTAAGTCGACACGGGGGCAGTCAATGAGTCAGCGCAACGCCAAGGATATCGCTATGCAGCAGGTCATTTCCGACGAAAGTATTGCCGTAGATCCCACCTCAAAAGTTCTAAAAAAACTTATTACAGTCATCGCTGTCGCGATGTCGCTCTACCACATGTACGTGGCAGCATTCGGTCCTCCGGAGGCGGTGGTTTTTCGTGGCACGCACTTGATGTTTGCCTTGGCGCTTGTCTTCTTGCTCTATCCCTCCCGAGCCACAGGTGGATTGTTACCCCGCTCCTATGACATGCTGCTGCTGGCATTAGGTCTAGCGGCTATTGCGCATATCTTTATCGACTACGAAAACTTTACCAACCGCATTATTTACATCGACGAATTGACCAAGCAGGACGTGTTCTTTTCTTTTGTCATGGTGATTGTCGTCCTTGAAGGGACACGCCGGGTGATTGGTTGGGCGCTACCGATCACTGCGATTGTGTTTGTGATCTACGCCGCGTTTTTTACTCAAATTAAGTTACCGGTTCTGTTGGAGCAGCTCTATCTCTCAACCGAGGGTATTTTTGGCTCTACGCTAGGTGTTTCCGCCTCCTACGTCATGTTGTTCGTGATTTTTGGCGCTTTTATGGAAAAGAGCGGAACAGGCCAACTGTTCATGGACTTTGCCATGGCGCTGACAGGACGCAGTGCGGGCGGCCCTGGTAAGGTCGCGGTCGTCAGCTCCTCTCTTTTCGGAACCGTTTCTGGCAGTGCTGTTGCAAACGTGATGGTCGATGGTCCGATTACGATTCCCCTGATGAAACGCACAGGTTTCAGGCCGCCTTTCGCTGCGGCGGTGGAGGCCGTCGCCTCGACAGGAGGGCAGCTGATGCCTCCCGTGATGGGCGCGGCAGCCTTCGTGATGGCTGAGTTTTTATCCGTCCCCTACGCACAAGTTGCCTTATGGGCTGTTATTCCTGCTCTGCTGTACTACGCCTCTGTCTTTTTTGCCGTGCACTTTGAAG
>JBIKOQ010000213.1:0-4031 GCA_044357955.1 Burkholderiaceae bacterium
ATAAGCAAGATTTGCGTAAGGGCTTAACAAAACACGTGACGAGCCAAGGCGCTTGACTGCATGATCTTGCGCGAGGGCTAAACGCTGGCTATTCGATAGGGACGACTCTTGCAATACAAAAACTAAGCCTTTTTTGGAATACTCCAAACTCTTTAACGCGTTAGGAGGCGTATTTTTGAGGACCTCTTGTAGAGCCAGTAATTGTCTTTCAAAGTCTCCACGGCAATTTTCAAGGTTTTTATGCGCAGCGAGGCAACTGGTGTTGACCAATTTTGTAAAGCTTGCTTGACCGTCGCCGCCCTCTGACAAGACTTGGTTGGTTGCATTGTGTAGAGTGGCTTCCCACCGATGATCTTGCCATACCAGTGCCAAGAAATAGCAAAGATAACTCACACAGAGGATAAGCGTCGCGTATTTCGCCCACTTTAGCGGCACCTGCCACAAGTCTCGGGATTGCCAATGTTGTAATTCACTTTGACTTTCTCTTCTGAAGTCGAAGAACGCGTCGGGTAATACATTAATGTCTTCGTAAGACTTTTTTTCTGCCACAATGCCGCCCATGAGCAGCGGTGCAGATAACGCCAGCAATTCAGGCTGAGGGCTGAGTGCATCAGCCACAAAAAGGGGTTCGGTGGCCGGTTGCGACCAGCATAAGATGTCGGTGGCTGATTTTTTCGAAGTGTAGAAATTGATTGAATCTTCTTGCTGAACATAGACAACCGAATCCGATACTGGCAGCAGTATGCTCTCTGGAATCAATTGAATCTTTTCGCAATTGATGACCGCCAGTTTTTGACTGAGCCACAATAACCAGTCGCGATTGACCACGCTCACCAATCTTCGGTCTGGCGCTTGATTCAACATCGGAGGCAGCAACTGAATGCTGGTGTCCGACACTGGAGACAACAACTCATCTTCGATGAGCATCGGTAAAAGTTGAATGATTTTCTTGGTGCTGACTGCAGGCACTTTGAGTTCTGTTAAGCGAACATCAATACCAGGAATGATCGCGAGCACAGAGTCTGCGACGGGCAAAGCGTCTAAATCCAAGACCTTCTTAAAATCAGTTTCGGTGCTCTGCGCCCAGGAAAAATACAAATCCTGTGAAGACCAATCTTCAGCGTTGTACGCGACAGGTCGTACGGGGCAACGAATGATGAGGCGCATTAGGGAAGATCAATCCTAAAAGCAAGGCAACCTGTGATATGGAATAGAGAACTCTAACACACAGGTCGCGCTTGCACCTCACCTAGTCAGATCAAAGCGTTTTAAGGTACTCGATCAAGGCCTTTTTCTCATCTGCGGTGAGCAAGGTACCAAACTCATGTCCGCACCGACTATTGCCTTCCATAACTGAGCAGTCTGTTGTCACGCGAACGGTTGCTGAGCCATTTGGTTGCTCGACGGCAAGGCCGATATTGACCAGGTCATAAACCGGTCCGACCTGAAAGCTCGTGGGTCGGTCGGCAGCTGGGGTGAGCAAGGCTGCCAAGGTTGGAACAGAGCCATTATGGAGATAGGGCGCTGCGGACCAGACACCTTGTAAAACTTTAGACTCAAACGATCCCACCTCACGGTTGGGGGCTTTGATGCTCAGATCAATGGTTGGGTCGAGTTGTAACAGGGCAGACGAATTTGCCACATCGAATAACGAGACGATAGCAGCCCCTGTTGGGGGCACCGTAGAAATGGGATTAGAAAAAGGGACAGTGAGGCCAGTTAAAATACCACTATCCGAGGTGCCTTTGCCTGCGACAAAGTTTTTATAGTACGAGCTATCTGTATTGACATTTTGAACAGGCGTTGCCCAGGTGTTGGCATTGCCGGGTCGAGGCTGGCCTTGTTTAATCCCATGGCATGACGCGCAATTTTTTTCGTAGAGTCCTTTACCTTGAAGCACCATCCCATTGTCAATCGGCCATGGCCATTTTGGGGATCCGATTTGATCGACTAAAGTTTGGATATTGTTTACAGTCTTGTAATTGATCGAATTCTCTATTAAAAAATTGACGCCGCCAACAACAGCCAGATCGGCTCGAGGTTTAAAGAGCGCGAAGACCCCCAAGGCTTCTCCCGTATTACGCGAGAAGGCATAAGTGGCATCTCCGTTGATGCTTGTCCCTGCCCATTGTGTGAAGTCTTGCTTGCCAGAATTCCAAATAAAAGGATAACGCACAGGCTGGGCGGCAACCGAAATGTTTGAGGCAATGATATTTTGGTCCTCGATAGGGCCAATATCTAAGCCCGACACTCTGTTTTGAAGCATAGCCACTGCATCAGCCCTGCCAATTCCCCAATGCTCGGTCGGCAATGCCCTCGTCATTAAAGTGTTGTAAGGTTTATACCAAGTGTTTAACTGCGTCCGTAAGGTCTCTGCAGGAACTTGAACGGCAGCTTGAAACGCATCAAAGGCCGCTTGGTCTGAAAGGGTATTGCCAACGATAAGATCGATCCCATTAAAGAGTGCGTATAAATTAGAAAACGCGGGTCCTCCATCAATGCGGTATTGAATGCCTTCAACTTTAATCTGTCGGGTGTGGCAGGCCGCACAGTTCATGGATAACTGTTGGTTTTTAGTGCCAGGATTTGCGACTAAAAAGCCAACGGGCAAGCCTTCAGGATTGCTCGGGCTGACTGGGTTCGGTAGATAGCCGTAACTGCTCGTGAGCTGACTTAAAAACGATTGACCATTTGGTAGCTTAAGAGCCTTTGCCCATTCATAAGGCATGATCCAAGAGCCTTGATCGGCATAGTAAAAGGCTGCCTGATTGGTCGGATTCCAGTCAGGCCCTTGATCAAGCGCCACCACCCCCTTCTCACCTGAGTCGCTCACACTGCTGTCGCTCCCGCAACTGGCCAACATCAAGCCAAAAATAGAAACCATCACGCCACGCGCGAGCATGGATATATTTAAGGCGGGCATCATGTTTCTCCAATGCTAAGAAAAGAAAACGATCGATTTTTGAAATTAAGTAAAATTTAGTAATTTTAAGTCATGCACTCTTTGGCGATATTTTTAATTTTTAAAAGTGTACGCCATTTGCACTACATAGTGCCAGTGAAATCAAAGAAACTTTAATGTTTTTAAAAAGTTAGCGTTGCAAACCTGACGGCACAACGGATACGCGTTGGATCATCCCAAGATCACTGGCTTGAAGTCGCTGATTGTGAAGGATGAAAGGCCCAACAAAATCCTTAAAACGCATACGAAAAGTGACTGAACTTGGGTTTTGGCTGGTGCCACCTGTGGGTAACGCGATGGTGTCGCACCAGTAGGGTTCAATGGGCTTGCCATTGACTTTGATGACGTACATCGGATTGACGTGAATGTGAAACACATGCGCAAGCTGATTCATGTTGAAAACAGTCCATTCTTCAACCGCATCCAGTATGGCAATTTCATGGAGTGTGTTGGCCGCCTGAATATCAAAAGGCGGCACTAGGTTCGGCGGCGGTGGATAGATGGGAGCCTGAGATTTAGATCCGAAGCTTGACGCGATCTTTTGTTGAAGCTGCAACTTGTTGAGTTGATAAGATTTTTCAGCCTGCGCGACAAGCGAGTCGAGCACAACAACCGCCTGAGCCAACGGACTCGGTGTTTGTTGCGCATTCTCCAACGCGTCATTACCGATCATCTTAAAAATAATATTGCGTTTTTTGCCGCCGTTGTTAGCGAACTCTTCATCCGAAATGGGCGCTAAAAATTGGCTAACAGGTAAGGGCGCCTTCGGTATTGACATATTCGGCATTGACATGCTGTCTTGAGCATCCACCACAATCACTGTTGCCAAGATATCTTCTGGCAAGAAGATTGGATGCGTACCCCCAGATATTTTTAGAGGTAAGCCGCGCAAGTAATAGGTTCCCGGCTTGTCTGCTTGGACTACAACTGAGGCGCGATTACCTGGCGCGAGTTGCAAGCCAAGGCTGCTCGTTTTTCTGGCATCCTCATGATCAACATACGAAGCGCTCCCCCAGCCATCCGCGGTGTATTGCTTGAGCACGTGCCCATCTAGACTGAGATTGAGAGA
>JBIKOQ010000411.1:0-2518 GCA_044357955.1 Burkholderiaceae bacterium
TAAACACCTGAGTATTGATTAAACGCCAACGCTGCACTTCGCCAGACCGCATCACGATCGTCGGTCTACGCACACCATTAATCATGACGGGCTGGGCATCGCTGTACTGATCAGCGCGACTCTGCTTCTTTAAGCCTCGACCGGTTGGGTCTTGCGTCAACTGAAGAAACTTTTCTAAGCGACCTTCGGCAACACCCGTCGCATCTTTAAAGAAGGTATTTATCGCGTAATAAGGTGCCTGAAATAAAAAGATCAGCTCAGTCGCTTGCGCCATTGCTGGCAAGTCGTCTATATCTCCACGGACCATGATCGCGCCCGACATCAGGCTTGCGACTTGCAAGGCACTTGAACCATGGTATTGGGGGTGATAGTAGAACGGACCGGCAGGGTGGTTTTTGGGTATGCGATGGACATACTGGCGAGACTCCCCGTTCGGCAATACGCCACCGTAATTAGGATCCACCACATAGTCACCATACTCAGGCGGTATCGTATTTTCATTGATACCGGGAAATACATGCAAACCGTGTACGTGTAAATTCGTTGTGTTGGGCTTGATGAAATTCGTCGGATCGCGAAACGCTCTAAAGGGAGGATTCTCTGGCAATTGATTCAGCAACCGAATCCTCAAGGTATCGCCGCCACGGACCACTAAGGTTGGACCTGCGTAGCCTGCGCGCTGAGCGTCATAGCCATAGGCGCGTAAGGACACGGGATGACGGTCTTTCGGCTGTGCGCCCGATATCAAGGTATCAAAATATGAAATGGTCAGCGTGACATCCAGCAGTCCATTTTTTGCTTCGAGCAGAGGTGGTTGGACGAAGGTTTGTACCGGCGTCTTTTGACGCTCAGTCTCGTTTTGCTCACACGCAGTTAAGCTCAGTGGCACCACGATGCCCGAGGCGATGGTTAAACCGTAGCGTAAAAATTGACGCCTGGCGTTTTCTTGATCGTGGCCGTTGGTCATGGTTGCCTCAGCCATTTTCCCAAAAGGGAAAAGGGATCAATTGTTGTTGAGCGGCACGACCAAGCTGACCGGCTTCATTACTTCCCCAGCCGAACAAAGCTTTCTTGCCAACGGCCAGAGCATGCATCTCACCCGCAGCGATGGCCTGCACTTGGCCAAGCCCCTGCACTTTTGTAGGTGTACTGCGAGGCTGTCTGTCGTGGGTGCCCAGTTGGCCAACACCGTTCCACCCCCAGGCGTAGACGAGACCGGACTCTGATAACGCTAAGGAAAAATGCATACCGGCAGCGAGTGCTGATATTTTTTCTGGCATCTTAATCAACGTCGCTTGGCTGTCGTAGCGCGGCTGTGGCCGACCTAACTGTCCATATTGATTACTCCCCCAAGCGTAAACGTCGCCCTCACGGCTCAGCGCTAAGACGTGGGTCGCACCGACGGCGATGCTCTTGATCGAAGCCGTGAGGCCAACAAGCGTTGGCGTGGCTTGGTTTCTTAAATGCCCGAGCCCAAGTTGCCCTGCGGAATTACTGCCAAAAGAATAAACTTCGCCCGCGCGCGATAACGCGATCATAAAGTTGTCGCCTAACGCGACTGCTTGCATGGCGGGAAGGCTATTTACAACGCCAGGCAAAGCATTCAGGTGTTCAGTCGGCCGGCCCAAGGCGTGATCCACATTGAGCCCCCAGGTGTAGAGGCTGCCTGTTTGATCAAGAGCAGCAAAGAGTGATTGACCGGCCGCCACGGATACTGGGCGACTGATGGCCTCTATTAAAGTGGGTATTTCAGAACTTGCCGGAGCACCACCAATACCAATTGGATTCCAACCCCAAACTAACAACTCGTTTTTCGTCGTGACGCCTAGACTGACGCCATAGCCTGCTGACGTTGCAGAAAAACGTTCAGATTGCCCGACGAATACAGGCTCGCGATTCGACCTTCGGGGGCTGCAGATATCGACATTTCCTGGCGAATAGCGTCCGCTACCCGCGCCGCCCCATCCCAATACCTCGCCCGTTTGTAAAAGCGCTAAGGTTTGGCTTTTGCCAGCATTCACTGCACGAATGTTGAAGGACACGTTTTCTATCGTACCTAGCGCACACCGCCCTTTATCACTTCAGAGAACACATCTGGAGGAACAACATTTCCTGACAGATCAGGAAGCTTATCGTAAGGCACACCCTCTTGCATCGCAGCAGAGCCAAGTGCCGCATTGTAGTCAGGCGTCCCTCTAAAACAGCCTATAGAAAAAGGATATTCATTATTCAAATGGTAGTGATAGATGTTTTGAATCGTTCCATTAAATTCAACGGGGTGTGTATGGCCATGACACTCGTCTAACTGAGCATTCGTGACCATTTTTCCATCATCGCCGCGTGGACCATAAATGCCGAAACCATCCAATGCGTAGCCAACTAAGGGCGAGTGACCCGTGGTCCCTTGATTGGGGAAGCACTTCCATGAATAGCCATGGAGGTGATATTGCTGAGAATAAGGATGGCCAAAGCACTGATCATTCGGAAGTGCATTGGTCGGGCTGTACCAATTACCATT
>JBIKOQ010000077.1:0-6546 GCA_044357955.1 Burkholderiaceae bacterium
ATGAAACCGATTTATGAAAAGTTTGATCTACTTTTAATGCCAGGCTTTGGTCCTGCCCAGCCGATCACGGCGCATCGGCCAATAACGTTTTGGCGTAAGCCCAATGCACAAGTGCTTGCCAATATTTCGGGCGGCCCCGCCGTTTCTGTCAATTGCGGTTTTAACTCGGCGGGTTTACCGATGGGGTTACAGCTTGTCGGCGCACCTTTAGCCGATGCGCTGGTGTTAAAAGCGGGACATGCCTTTGAGCAAGCGATTGGTTTGCGTCACAAACGGCCAGAGCTCAAACCGGGTCAAACGGCACCGGCACTCGCCGCACCTGATTTGACACCTGACACTTCGCATTGCGATGCCCAAACACGTGCGTTTGCCGCGCGCATGGCAACGAATGCGGGGCTTAAGCTCGATGACGCTCTGATGGACGTACTATGCGAAGCCGCGCCCCATGCGCTGGAAATGACCACACGTTTGCGCAAGAACCGAAACTGGTTTGATGAGCCCGCCAACGTCTTTCGTTCGGGCCAATAATCGATCACAGGAAACTCACGATGCACTCTTTAAAAGCTAGGCTGGCGCGCCCGGAAATCTTGCTCGCACCTGGCGTGTATGACGCGCTCTCCGCCGCGCTCGCCGAGGAGGCGGGCTTTGAAGCCCTTTACCTTTCCGGCGCTTCGATTGCCTACACGGCACTCGGGCGTTCGGATATTGGCCTGACCACGTTCACAGAAGTCAATGAACGCATCGCGCAACTGAGAGATCGTGTTCAAGTCCCTCTCATCGTGGACGCCGATACGGGTTTTGGCAATGCGCTGAACACTGAGCGCACAGTTCGAGGTTTTGAACGCAGTGGTGCCAATATCATTCAGCTTGAAGATCAGTCCTTTCCAAAGCGTTGCGGCCATCTCGAGGGCAAGTCCCTGGTTTCGACCGCCGAGATGGTTGGAAAAATCAGTGCAGCAACGGCTTCGCGTCACTCGGAAGACACACTGATCATGGCGCGGACCGATGCTGTGGCAGTCGAAGGATTCGAGCCTGCTCTGGAGCGCGCAGAACGCTACTTAGAGGCGGGCGCTGACATCTTGTTTATCGAGGCCGTCCGCAGTGATGAGCAGATGCAAATCGTCAACACACGTTTTGCAGGACGCGTCCCCTTGCTGGCCAATATGGTCGAGGGAGGTAAGACACCCGTCAAATCTGCCGAGGAACTCCAAGCTCTTGGGTATTCGATTGCGATTTTTCCGGGTGGTACCGTGCGTGCAGTCGCTCACTTGCTTCAACGCTATTACGCCAGCCTCAAAACGACCGGCAGTACACGCGCCTTTCAAGGTGCCATGCTTGATTTTGACGGTTTGAATGCGGTCATTGGCACACCTGAATTGCTCGCGCGCGGCAAGCGGTATGAAAGCGGTCACAAACCCTGACCTTCAAAGAATATTTCACTCAAATAAAACAAAACAAAGGATATCGCCCAATGAAAACTTATCGTATCCCCGAGGGTCAAAAAGTGCTTCAAGCCATCGCTGCAAAAGATCAATCACTCAACTTTGAGTTTGAGAGTTTTGACTGGGGGGGTGACTACTATCGTCAGCATGGCTTGATGATGCCCGAGAATGGCCTAGATGCGCTGCGCAATAAAGACGCGATTTTGTTTGGTTCAGCGGGTGATCCACATATCCCAGATCACATTACGCTCTGGGGGTTGCGCCTGAAAATTTGTCAGGGTTTCGACCAATACGCCAATGTCCGCCCAACACGCATCCTGCCCGGTATCGACGCGCCGCTCAAGCGTTGCACGCCTGCCCAACTCGACTGGGTGATTGTGCGCGAAAACTCAGAAGGCGAATACTCCGGTGTAGGCGGTCGCGCGCACCAAGGCCATCCCATCGAGGTCGCGACAGATGTGAGCATGATGACCCGCGCAGGCGTCGAGCGCATCATGCGCTATGCCTTCAAGCTCGCGCAGTCGCGCCCCCGCAAGCTATTGACGGTCATCACAAAATCAAACGCGCAGCGTCACGCCATGGTGATGTGGGATGAAATCGCTGTTCAGATCAGCAAAGAATTCCCGGATGTAAAGTGGGATAAAGAGTTAGTCGATGCGGCTACCGCTCGGATGGTCAACCGCCCCGCTACGCTCGACACCCTTGTCGCCACGAATCTGCACGCAGACATTCTGAGTGACTTGGCTGCAGCGTTGGCTGGCAGCCTTGGTATCGCCCCGACCGGCAACATCGACCCCGAGCGCCGCTATCCCTCGATGTTTGAACCGATTCACGGCTCAGCGTTTGACATCATGGGCAAAGGTTTGGCCAACCCAATCGGCACGTTCTGGTCTGTCGTGATGATGCTGGAGCACTTAGGCGAACAAGCCGCTGCGGACCGATTGATGAAAGCCATTGAAGCAGTCACCGCCAACCCTCGCCTGCACACGCGTGATCTGGGTGGACTGGCGACGACCGCACAAGTCACCGCGGCGATTTGCGAACAGCTAAACGGCAAATGACTTAACGCCACCCAAAACCCCGGGTGGCGCTTTCTGGAGAACGGTATTGAAAGCGCGTTATGAACTACTCATCAACGGCAATAGCCTAAGCTTTCGCGGCGGATTTTTTGGCCTGTGCAATGTCGCACTGGTCACGGCTGAGGATGGCACGCGCATTTTGTTTGACACGGGTCATTACTGCGTGAGAAAAGGACTGATTAACGGTTTAAAAGAGCGCGGCCTAGCGCCCACTGATATTGATCTTGTCTTTCTGTCTCACCTGCACTTTGATCATTGTCAAAATCTGGACCTTTTTAAAGGTGTTCCTGTCGCGGTCGGCGAAACAGAGCTTGGTTACGCCCGCAACCCGCATCCGGATGATCTGTTTATTCCTTGGAAAATCCATGAGTTGCTGGCAGAGTTTGATCTGCGGGTGCTTCCCAAAAGGGGCATGATCGCGCCCGGAATCGAGCACTTTGAGGTGCCAGGTCACACCACAGGCTGTCAAGCGCTGCGTTTCACCCAAGAGGATGGTCGACGCGTCGTCTTGGCTGGGGATGCGATCAAGTACCCTAAAGAGGTCCTAGCGCAAGTCGGTGATATGTGTTTTGGTTCGACGGAGGACTCCAAACGCTCCATTGCGGAAATCTGCGAAGGGACCGACATTGTCGTACCAGGACACTTTCCAGAGATTTTTAAACGCAATGGCAACTGGATCTGGGACGAGCCGCCTTCGATCGAACTGATATTGCGCTAATTTCACGCAATATCTACTCTTAATCAGGCGATGAACAGATGAATTCATGACATAATTTTGGAGGGACAATCCACTCAAAAAGTCAATCAACAATGTCTGAGTCTACGCAGCAAGAAAATCTCCGAACCGGCCCCTTCGCCGGTCTCGTGGTGATCGAGTTAGGCAATAGCGTTGCCGCACCGTTCGCCGGTCAAATTCTCGGTGAACTCGGTGCCCGGGTCATCAAAATTGAAAAAGCCGATGGTGACGATGCCCGTCGCTGGGGACCTCCTTTTTGGGAAGGGGCTTCTCCTTTTTTTCAGGCACTGAATCGAAACAAAAAATCAGTGGTGTGTGATCTACGTGATCCGCAGCAAATCCAAGAGCTCAAACAATACATCTGTGCGCATGCGGATATCGTGATCCAAAATCTGCGGCCAGGGCACGTGGAAAAACTAGGTCTCGATGCCGACAGTCTTTTGGCTCAACAACCTCGTCTTATTTATTGCAATCTAGGCGCATTTGGCAAAGTAGGCCCGCTCAAAGATCGACCCGGCTACGACCCGCTGATGCAGGCGTTCGGCGGGATTATGAGCACGACGGGTGAGCCGGGTCGCCCTTCGGTTCGCGTCGGCGCCTCGATTGTCGACATGGGCACGGGCATGTGGGGCATTATCGGCATCTTGACCGCTCTACTCGAGCGTCAACAATCAGGGGTCGGTAAAATCATCGACGTCTCGCTCTATGAAACAGCCACAACCTGGGTGTCTCTGCTCGCTGCGCAATATCTCTCAAACGGCGAGGTCGCGGCCAAACAAGGCTCTGGAGCCTCAGGTATTGTTCCCTACAAAGGCTATATGACGCGCGATGGCGAATTGGTCATCGCCGCGGGCAGCGATGCGCTTTTCAAAGCGCTCTCCACCACGGTCGGCAAGCCTGAATGGGCGACTGATCCTCGCTTTATCGACAATCCGCGGCGCGTTGAAAATCAGGCAGAGCTTTACGCCATGCTCGACGCCATCATTGTCACTCAACCCACCGACTATTGGGTCGAGCAACTTGAGGCGGCGGGTGTGCCCTGTGCGCCCGTTAATAATCTTGCGCAAATGGTCGCGCACCCTCAAACCCAGGCACTCGGTTTGATGCAAGACGTCCCAGGCACTGGGATGCGTTTTATCGGTCTGCCGATTAGCTTTGACGGCGTCAGACCAAAACCCTACGCCGCACCGCCCAAGCTCGGTGAACACTCTACATTGATCTCCAAAAGGAATGCAACATGAGTACTTTTCCCTCTTACGAAACTATCGCGACTGAAATGGTGAGCACGCATGTGCTCAAAGTCACCCTCAATCGCCCACAAGTCGGGAACGCGATTAATACGCAAACTGGCCACGACTTACTCGATCTTTGGAACCGCCTCACGGCTGATGCCGGCGAAGTCCGCTGCATCGTGCTGACGGGTGCGGGCGAAAAGATTTTCTGCGCTGGTGGTGATCTTAAAGAGCGTAATGGCATGACCAAGCGTCAATGGACGCTGCAGCACGAGTTATTTGAGCGCATGTACTGGACGCTTGTGGATCTGCCTGTTCCCGTCATTGCGGCAGTCAACGGTCATGCCTATGCAGGCGGCCTGGAAATGGCACTTTCTTGTGACTTTATTTATGCCAGCAATGCCGCACGCTTTGCCTTGACCGAGGTCACGCTCGGCATCATGCCAGGCGCTGGTGGCACACAAAACTTGCCACGTGCAATTGGCGAGCGCCGTGCCAAAGAAATTTTGATGACGGGCAAGCCCTTTAGCGCGCAACAAGCGAGCGAGTATGGCTTGATCAATGCCATCCTAGAGCCCGGTGAGGTCTTGGCCAAGGCCATTGAAACGGCCGAGGTGATTGCGGCTAATGCCCCACTTTCTGTCCGCCAAATCAAGAAATCTGTGCGTTATGGCGGTCAAATGGAGTTGCGTACTGCGTTTCGCTTTGAAATCGAGGCGTATAACCATCTCATCGACACCGAAGACCGCATGGAAGGTGTCGCGGCATTTAACGAAAAGCGTAAAGCGAACTTCAAAGGCTGTTAAGCGGAGCAGCACATGGCAAATCCAAAACAAAACATCACCATAGAAACAGGTGAGGACTATCCAGAAATCCGCGAAGGCGTCAAACGTGTCTGCGCAGATTTTCCGGGCTCCTATTGGCGCGGCCTTGAGGAAAACTTAGACTACCCGACGCAGTTCGTGCAGGCCTTGACGGCCTCAGGCTATCTGGGCGCGCTGATCCCCGAAGAGTATGGTGGCAGTGGTATGCCCCTGCGCGCAGCAGCGGTCATTCTCGAAACGATTCACTCCTCAGGCTGTAATGCGGGTGCCTGCCATGCGCAGATGTACACCATGGGTACGGTCCTGCGTCATGGTAGCGAAGCGCAAAAGAAAAAATACCTCCCCGATATCGCCTCCGGCAAGGTCCGACTCCAGGCCTTTGGAGTCACCGAGCCCACCTCGGGCACGGACACCACCAAGCTTAAAACACGCGCCGAGCGCCAAGGCGATCACTACGTCATTAACGGTCAAAAAGTCTGGACTTCGCGCGCATTGCACTCTGATTTGATGTTGTTGTTGGCACGTACAACGCCACTTGATCAGTGCAAGAAAAAGAGTGAAGGCTTATCTGTATTCCTGCTCGACATCCGCGATGGACTTGGCAAAGGCTTGGATATTCGCCCCCTTAAGGCCATGGTCAATCATCACGCGACCGAAGTGTTTTTCGACAATCTAAAAATCCCTGCGGACAACTTGATCGGCGAGGAAGGCAAAGGCTTTAAGTACATCCTCGACGGCATGAACGCCGAGCGTATTTTGGTGTCGGCCGAGGCGATTGGCGATGCCCGCTGGTTTGCGAAAACAGCGGTCGCCTATGTGAGCGAGCGTCGCGTCTTTGACCGCCCGATCGGTCAAAACCAGGCGGTACAGTTTCCGATCGCACGCGCACACGCGGAGACCGAAGCGGCTGACTTGGTGTTACGCCGTGCGGCTGCCCTATTTGATGCGGGCCTGCCTTGTGGGGATGAGGCCAACATGGGTAAGTTGCTCGCCTCTGATGCGACTTGGCACGCGGCTGAAGCTTGTCTGCAGAGCCATGGTGGCTTTGGTTATGCCAAAGAATACGACGTTGAGCGCAAGTGGCGCGAAACACGCTTATTCCAGATCGCGCCGATCTCGACCAATCTGGTACTGTCCTACATCGGCGAACACATGATGGGCATGCCACGCTCTTTTTAATCACTCAAAATAAAATTGTGCAGGAGACAAAAAATGACCACAGGATTAACCAAA
>JBIKOQ010000078.1:0-6517 GCA_044357955.1 Burkholderiaceae bacterium
AAGGCGTCATCGGATAGTTCTTTTGAGTATTTCCAGATGTCATTGGTCAGCTCGGTAAAGGCCGCCTGCAGCTTGACTTGCTGGTCAGGTTTCATACGGTTCCACGTCTTGAGTGAAATCGCATAGCCGTTCATGCTCATCTGAAAGCCAAGTGGCAACTGATGTGTCACGATCTCTGTCCATGCGGCAGAGTTGGCCGAGCTCGGTCCTGTCACTGCGCAGTCCACAACGCCAAGCGACAAGGCCTGATGCACTTCGCTAAACGCCATGGGAACGGGGGTCGCGCCCACTAATTCTAAAAACTTGGCCATGCTCTGATCAGCGACTCGGATTTTCATACCTTTTACGTCCGACAATTGCGTAATGGGCTTTTTGCAGAAAATCATCTGTGGGCCAAAAGGCCAGTGGCCCAGCAACTTAATGCCAAATTGTTTTTGCAGACGGGCATCCAAAGTGGGTAACCAAGCTTCGACCACTTTACGACTCTTTTCGTAGTCAGGACTGCCGCCCACCAAGTCCATGCCGATCAGGGCAGGCTCGTCACGTGAGTTTTGTGAAAAACGTAGTGACACCATATCAAACAAACCCGCTTTCATGATGCGCAGTTGTTCAGTGTCCTTGATACCAAGTGTGTCGAGTGGTTTGTATTCAACAGTAATCGGCAGACCTGTTTTAGCTGCAAGTTGTTCAAAGAAAGGTTGTTCACGATTCTTTTGAATATTGCCTGTTGCTAAAGGTTGACCAATCACTTTAAGCGTGATGTTTTGCGCTTGGACGACAGGTGTGGATAGCATGAGGGCACCCAGTGCCAAGGGTGCTAGGTAAGGGGCGAGATAGCGCTTAATTGAAGACATCATGAGCTCCGGTGGTAACAATATGATTGTCAGTAACCCAAGGCACGAGGCAGGGTCGTGACAATAGCGGGGAAAAACATACAAAGGAAAAGGACTGCATACATCAAGGCCACAAAGGGCCAGATATTGGCAACGAGCTCGCGCATGCGGACACCTGTGACACCACACACAACAAATAGGACTACACCGACCGGTGGCGTTAACATCCCGATCACGAGATTCAGGACAAACAAAAAGCCAAAGTGAAGAGGATCTATGCCATATTGAAGGGCGATTGGATGAAGCAGTGGGACAAGCATGATGTAGGCGGAGTTGGACTCCAGAAACATGCCAACAACAAAGAGCAATAGGGCCACAAGAATCAGGTAAACAAGCGGATCTTTCGTCAACGCGAACAGCATCTGAGAAAGTTTTTGAGGCATTAAATCCACAGTCATGAGATAAGTAATGACAGAGGCAAAGGCGATGAGGGCACCCACGACTGCCGTCGTGATGGCCGCTCTCACCAAAATGCGCGGTAAATCTGAAATTTTGAGGGTGCGTGTGATGAAGAAGCCAAGAATCAACGCATAGATCACTGAAATAGCCGATCCCTCAGTTGCAGTAAAAGCTCCGCCGATGATGCCGCCAATAATAATCAGAGGCATCAGCAAAACGATGGCAGAGCGGCGAAGTTCGATGAAGAGTCTTTTGAATTGAAACGGTTCACCGGTAGTGACCCAGCCGCGTTTGGTGGTGATCCAAGAACATAGCAGCATGAAGCCGATTGTGATTAGAATGCCAGGCACCACGCCTGCCATAAACATACCACCGACCGAAACAGACGGACCTGCCATGAAGGCATAGACAATCATGGCCGCCGAGGGTGGAATGATGGGACCAAGGTTGGCGGCTGCCGCGACGATTGCCGTTGCGAAACCTTTGTCATAGATTTTGGAAAGCGAGGGCACCAGAAGCGCGGATAACGCACTGGCGTCTGATACTGCGGTGCCTGATACTGTCGCCAGTCCTGCACCTGACAGCATGGTGACATGGGCTAGACCGCCGCGTACACGTCCCACTAAAGCGTTTGCAAAAGAAATAAGCCGCTCAATGATCCCCGCTTTGATCATCAACTCGCCCGACAGCATAAAAAATGGAATTGCCATCAAGGGGAAAGAGTTGACCGAGTACATCATGCGCTGAGGAATGATAGAAATATCGATCCCAGACAGCCAGATCGCGACGATTGCGCTCAAACCCATTGCAAAAGCGATGGGGAGACCCATTAAGGCGATGAGCATAAAGCCGATAACCACTAAAGTACTCATTCTGCATCACCTGCTTGTTTGTGCATTTCGCCAGTGATGGCGATTCGTGCCATATGCAAACCCGTACACAGCATCCCGAGTCCGACTGCGACAAAAAAGTAGGCTACGCTGATATCAATCGTGGCCATGTGTTCATCCCATTGGTCTTTGCACAACTCGATGCATGACCATGCGATCGCAAAAGAAAGTGCTGCGCATAAGGCAGCGGAAGCTCTCTGGATAAGGCGTTGATGTTCGGGTGAGAACTTGTCTACAAAAAGGTTGATGCCGATATGCGCGCCTTGTGACGCAGCCAGCGGGATTGCCAGAAATACGACCCAGACAAAGGCGAGTCGGCCGGACTCTTCTGCCCAGTCAATCGACACGTTAAAGCCATACCGCATGACCACTTGTGCGGAGACAATGCCGACCATAAAGATAAAAATCAGGACAACTGCCCAAATCAAGATCAGATCTAAACCGCGAAAACACTTACCCAACGGGGTGGTGGTGTCGTAGGTGGCTGGGATTGAATTCATCATTGGGCAGTCCAGAGCGTAGAGGGATTACTTGGATGTTTCGGCAACCACTTGATTGACCAAGTCGGCGCCTGCACGTTTCTTGACGCTTTCAATAACCGGAGCAGTCATTTTGCGCATTTGCTCAAACGTCTCAGGCGGAATTTCCGTATAGGTCATTTTTGCTTTGAGATTGTTCAGTGACTTGAGATCGTTTTCTGCAGCCAGACTGCGCTGATAGGCGACTGTCTTGGTCATGGCTTCGCGGACAGCCTTTTGATTGGCGGGACTCATCTTGTCAAAGACGCGCTTGCTAGCGACAACGACGATAAAGTCAAAGAAATGCGAGGAGTTCGACAGATGCTTTTGCACCTCGGCATAGCGGTTGGCATCGATCACGGTGTAGGGATTTTCCTGACCATCGACCACTTTCTGCTCGAGTGCGGAGTAGAGTTCTTTGACGTCCATCGCGACTGGGTTTGCACCCAGTGCGCGGAAAGAGGCCAGGTGCGTCTCATTAGGTTGCATGCGGATCTTCATGCCCTTGAGATCGTCGACCGTTTTGATCGGGCCTTTACTGTTGGTGATGTTGCGCATCCCGAGCTCCATCCAGCCGAGCACGACAAAACCTTTCTCCAGCAACTTTTGATCGATTGCTTTTCCAACTGGCCCATCAATGACACGATAGGCCGCTTCGCGGTTTTTAAATACAAACGGCAAGCTGACAGCTTCGATTTCAGGCGCGATACGCGACATGAAAGAAGCGCCCACCCAGGTCATGCCGAGTGTGCCGGCACGCACGCCATCGACGTTTTCCTTGGCCCCACCCAGTTGCATGGCGGGAAACACATCCACTTGTAGTTTGTTGTTCGTCAGGCGAGCAACCTCGTCTTTGAACACTTTATCGACGGCAACGCTACTAGGGTGCGAAGTGGCAAAATTGCCCGCGATCTGAAGTTTGTCTTGCGCATTCGCTTGCAAGCAGGTAGCTGCTAGAAGTAGTGTGCCAATTGCAGTACTCAGGAGGGTTCGGGGTGTTCTCTGGTTCATGATGCGTCCTTTTGAAGGGGTTAAATACGTTGATGACCATTCGCGAGCAGCTTCGCGATTGACTGAGGGAGTCCTGCATTGGGTTTGAGCGGTGGCGGCGCAAAGCTGCCCACGCGAGTCTGTCCGGCATTGAGGCGAACTAAAGACTCCGCATGTCTGACGGCGCTTGATACACCATCCACGACAGGGACGGGAAGTTGGCCGGTCAGGCTGCGTGCCAGTCCCGCCAGTGGGGCGCCCGCCAAAATAATCACATCTGCCCCGTCTTCGCTGACGCACAGATTGGCGGCAGCCATCAGACTGGCGGCTTTGTCTTGTTGAACGGAGCCGATGTTCGGCAGGGGCTCTTCAAGGCTGCGAATGCTGACTAGGCGGTCGCTCAAGCCATAGGAATCAACGGTCTCGGCATACCAAGCCTTGATACGTTTTGAAATCGCGACGATGGAGATTTTGTTGCCGAGCAGACAGGCGCTCGCCAAAGCGGCTTGGGTCAAGCCCACGACTGGGCAGGGCAGCACTTCTTTTAGACCTTGCAAGCCAGGGTCTCCAAAGGCCGCAACGACCACGGCGTCGTATTGACCAGCATGCTCACCGGCCAGTTGCGCGGCGGCATAGGCACCGATCATGGCTTCGAAGCGAGTCTCGATGTAGGCGACTCCAAAGGCCGCGGTGACCGTCTGAATCTGGGTATCAGGGCTAGCCGAACGCTTGGCCTCGGTATCAATGAGGTCTGAAACGCTTTGAGAAATATTTGGATTGATCAGCAGGATCCGCATCTGAGTCCCCTAGCGACCTGTTGTCATCAAAGTGGGTTTGCCGCAGGACAAAAACCGTCCTTTACCCAGACGAGGGATGAAATGATGACCATCCCAGACAATCTCACCTCGACTCAAGGTCATCGCTGGCCAGGCCTTGAGCTCCATCCCTTCGTAGGGCGTGTAGTCGACGGCATGGTGCAAGGCACTGTTTTGAATCGTGACAGGTTTTTCATCCCAAATCACAAGGTCGGCGTCCGAGCCTGGTGCGATCGTACCCTTGAGAGGATGCAGTCCGTAAGCCTTGGCGGGATTGGTCGAGGTCAACTCGACAAACTTGGTCAGCGAAATGCGACCGCCCAGCACGCCCTCTGAATACAAGAGGGGCATACGCGTCTCCAGCCCTGGGATACCGTTGGGAATGTGTCTGAAGGCGACTTCTTCACCCCCCGGTTTTTTACCCTCGGGACTTTCGTAGCTAAAAGGCGCATGATCCGAGGAAAATACTGAGAACAAGCCATCGCTCAAGGCATTCCAGATGACTTCCTGATTTTTGCGATCTCTTGGCGGCGGGCTACAAATGCATTTTGCACCCAGGTAGCTGTTATCGATACCAAGGTCTTCTGCCGTTAGAAATAGATACTGGGGACATGTTTCGGCAAAAATTTGCAAGCCATGGCTGCGCGCCCAGCGGATTTGTTCTACGGCCTCTCGACCTGAGACATGGACGATCAGAATAGGGACGTCCACCAACTCGGAGAGTGCTATCGCACGGTGCGTGGCTTCGCGTTCAACCAGCATGGGTCTGGAGTGCGAATGAAAACGCGGGGCTGTCTGACCCGCAGCCTCAAGCCTGCGAGTCAACCATTCGATACAGTCGGCATTTTCCGCATGAATCATCGCCATCGCGCCGTGCTGCTTGGCCACCGACAGCACATCGAGGATCTGCCCGTCATTGAGCTTGAGATCGTCATAGGTCATGTAGATCTTGAAGGACGTATAACCCTCGGCAATCAGTGCGGGTAGCTCTTCGTTGAGAACGGTGGGCGTTGGGTCGCTCACAATTAGGTGAAAGGTGTAATCCACATGGGCACGACCGTCCGAGCGCTGGTGATAGTCATTGACTGCATCGCGCAGGGACTGACCTTTTGCCTGAGCGGCAAAAGGAATAATGGTCGTGGTGCCACCACAAGCGGCAGAACGTGTGCCGGTCTCAAAGTTATCGACCATTTTCATGGGGGCTGGCATGGGTTGATCCAGATGGCAGTGCGCATCCACACCGCCCGGGGTGACCACGCGACCGGCTGCATCAATCGTTTTGTGTGCATCGGGTAAATGACTACCCAACATGACAATCGTGCCATCCTTGATGCCGATGTCGGCCATAAACACATCGGAGGCCGTAGCGACTTTTGCGTTCTTAATGACTAAGTCGAGGGTGTTACTCATGTCAAACATGCTCCAAATTCATGGCGTTCTGTGCAAATTGCCCCAAAGTGGGGCGGTATATTGTCAACATTAGTGCATACATCACACCGTGGTGCTTTGTCATACATTCCTCGTATAGCAGGATCGTCGTTGTCTCTTCTGGCACATCACTTGCTTATGTTATTCCTAGCAAAACACGTGCCAGCATTTATCTTTATTTATTTATTGGTACCGACATAATGTTTACAATAACGTAGACAATAAAGTCAACAGCAAAAAAAGGACAGGTATGCAAAAGGTGATTCGAATCGGTGTACTCACACCCTCATCCAATACCGCGCTTGAGCCTCTTACGAATGCCATATTGAGTGGATTGCCCAATGTGCATGCCCACTTTTCACGCTTTCGTGTGACCAATATTTCTCTTTCAGATCAAGCGCTTGGCCAGTTTGATGACAGCAATATCCTTGCGGCAGCCGAGATGTTGGCGGATGCCAAACCCGATGTGATTACCTGGAGCGGCACCTCGGCGGGCTGGATGGGCTTTGAAAAAGATATCTCGCTATGCGAGAGGATTACGGCACACACGGGTATACCCGCATCGACAGCCATATTGGCATTAA